>DFWO01000066.1 GCA_002380945.1 Methylococcaceae bacterium UBA4132
TAAACAACCACCAGCTAAAAGCTGGTGGGTTTGAGTTAAGGACTGGAAGTCCAGATACGCGTCGTTTAGCCGACGCGTATCCGGACTTCCAGTCCGTAACTTAAACCCACCAGCTTTTAGCTGGTGGTTGTTTAGTTTTTCATAAGCCATCTGCTTATCATTTTTTGAATATCTGTTAATGGGTTATTTGATGTGGCTACACTAACCAGGACACACTAAAAATAACGTCAGTTCGATATAAAGCTTATTGAAATTTATGATATTTTTTCATTTCATGTTTTTTTACATGAAAATTAGAGTTTTTTGTGGTATTTGCTGAGAAAAATAGATGAAATGATGAAATATTTTGCTAAAATTATCATTATAATTTTTTGATTTAAAAATACTTTTCTTATATCGAATTCAGATTGTCTAGTTATCTCCTAAGCTAAGTGATAGATTCTGTGTAATTTTTACCAAAAATTAACCCGTCTCTTAGCGTGCTGATATTAGCTTCTTGCTCTAATAAGGTTTGATACCATGAACCATCAGCGGTATCGCCATACAATACCGCGCCAATTAACCTATCGTCTTTAACGACCAGTTTTTTATAAATGCCTAGTGCGGGATCAGAAAAAATAAGGCTTTCTGACTGTTCATCACCTTGAAAATCGCCGATGGAAAATAAATGAATTCCTGTTACTTTCAGCTTAGTGGCAGTGGGCAAAGTAACGTATTCTGCAACGCCGTGTGCGCTAAGATGATTAGCACAGACTTTGGCTTGTTCAAACAGTGGCGCAACTAAACCAAAAGTATCGCCGCGATGCTGAATACATTCACCGACCGCATAAATACTTGGGTCATAACTTTGCAGCGTGTCATTGACGACAATACCGCGCTCACAATACAGACCTGCTGATTGGGCTAACGTGATATTAGGACGTACACCGATCGCCATAATGAATAAATCACAGTCTAACTGACTGCCGTCTGTAAAGCTTATACCTGTAATATGATTATTATCATTACCTAACAATTGCTGGAGTTTGGCAGCCATTTTAAATTTGATGCCTTTTTGTTCTAACTCAGCTTGAAGCAATTGCCCCGCAGGTTTGTCCATTTGCCGATTTAACAGCACTTCATGATTGTGAATGACCGTGACATCCATGCCGCGTAACACTAAACCATTGGCGGCTTCTAAGCCCAATAAACCACCGCCTAACACCACGGCTTTTTTATAACTACGGCTGTAGCTCAACATTTTATTAACATCAAAAATGTCACGAAAACTGATTACGCCATTTAAATCAGTGCCTTTGACATCGGGTATCACGGCTTTTGATCCTGTGGCAATCAGCAAGCGGTCATAAGCGGCGATAGTACCGTCTTGGGCAATGACTTGTTTACGTCCACGCTCGATACGCACCACGGCTTTGGCTTCGCCTGCATGGAGGGTGATATTATTGTCTTCATACCATTGGCGATTATTAATCACAATGTCTTCTATGGTCTTATCACCACACAGCACGGCGGACAGCATGATGCGGTTGTAATTGCCGTAGGGTTCAGCACCGAATACGGTAATCTCGTATTTATCAGGCGCGGCACTGAGCAATTCTTCTACAGTACGCATTCCCGCCATACCGTTACCGATGACGACTAATTTTTGTTTTTTATTGTGCATGGTTTCATCTTAATAAATTTAACGCGTTCCTGAGCTGTGAAACACGGCGTTGCACGCCTAAACTGCATTCCCACGCAGCGCGTGGGAACGAGAAAACCGTGTAAGGTGGGCAATGCCCACCCTACAGCAACGCTTTAATTTCAGGCACACAAGAACCGCAATTCGTTCCCGCTTTCAAACACTGTCCGACTTGTTGATGGGTGGTTAAGCCTTTTTCTTTAATCGCTGCTTTAATGGTTTTTTCACCGACATTAAAACACGCGCAGATAATCGCACCGACATCTGCACCGCCTAATGGGGGTTTGCCTGTTAATAAAGCCATGCGTTCTGCTTTGCTGAGTTCAGGTTTGACAAATAGACTGCTCAACCAGCTCCGTTCAGAAAGTTTATGGTCAGCGGCAATAAAAATCCCCGTTTCCAATTGGTTATCAACCAGCCGTGCAGCGCGGTAAACGCCCTTAGCAACATCTTGATATTCTTGCCATTGCGGATGTTCGGCGTTGCTTGTGCATAAATGTTGTCTAACGCAAGCACGCCAATCATCAGGCGATGTTTCACCCGCTAATTCATAGCGGTAAAAGCCCTTACCTTTACTTTTTATCCAATAATCTACCTCGGTTATGTTTAACTCGCGCCGCGATAAGATAAAGCCTTGCCATCGAGGCGTGTAAGGTCGAAGTCGCACGGGGGTATGTTTGCTTTCAGGTTGATTAGAAATTGGGTCAACCTCAGGATTTACTAACACACCCATACGTCCATGACTGGCATATTGTGCTGTCCAGTGCATAGGCACAAATACATTGCCTTGTTGCTGGCTGTCGGTGATGTTTACTCGCGCTATCATTGAACCCCAGTTACTTTCAAGCACGGCTAAACACTGTGCCGATAAACCGTACTGTGTCGCATCCTCAGGGTGAATTTCGACAAAGGGTTCAGGTTTATGTTGATTCAATTTTGCCGCTAAAGCAGTACGCGTCATGGTGTGCCATTGGTCACGCAAACGTCCTGTATTTAAAATTAACGGATAATCGGCAGTGGGTGCATTGACAGGTGGACGTGGCGTAACGACGATAAATTGGGCTTTGCCTGATCGGGTAAAAAACTGCCCATCAGCAAACAATCGTGCTGAGCCTTGTGGATAGCGTGCATTAACAGGCCATTGTATGGGTTGCAATTGGTCGTACTCATCGTGGCTCATATCTGCAAAAGCAGATATATCAAAATCCCGTTGCCCGTTATTTTCAAAACCTGATAACGCGGCGTGTTCGCGGAAAATATCGACAGAGTTTTGATAGTTGAACTCAGTTTCAAAACCCATACGCCGCGCGACTTGTGTGATTATCCACCAGTCTGGTTTGCTACTACCTGCGGGTTTAAATAAGGCGCGTTGTCGTGAAATCCGCCGTTCTGAATTCGTTATCGTGCCGTCTTTTTCACTCCAGCCTTGGGCGGGTAATAACACATGAGCCAATGCAGTGGTGTCAGTGTTAGCAATACAATCTGACACGACCACAAAGTCACAAGCTTGCAAGGCTTGTTTAACTTTATCCGCGTTGGGTAAACTCACGACAGGATTTGTTCCCATAATCCACACGGCTTTAATCTTACCTTCCGCGATAGCATCAAATAATGCCACAGCGGGTAATCCTGCTTGTCTGGCAATGTTGGGTGCGTTCCAAAAACGGGCAACTTTGTCTATGTCATCGGAATAAGAAAAATCAATATGCGCGGCGAGTTGGTGTGATAAACCGCCCACTTCACGCCCACCCATTGCGTTGGGTTGCCCTGTTAATGACAATGGACCACTGCCGACTTTGCCTATTTTGCCCGTCGCTAAGTGGCAGTTGATGATGGCATTCACCTTGTCTGTTCCAGAGGATGATTGATTAATACCTTGGCTGTATAAACTTAGCACTTTGTCAGTGCGTACAAACCAATCATAAAAGCGTTGAATGCTCTCTACATCTAGTTGGCACAGTTTGGCAATGTGTTCAATGCTGTATAACGCGCCTGCTAATGCCGAACTAAAGCCTTCGGTATGGGCTTGAATGTAGGCTAAATTAAGCGCGTTATGGTCATAAAGATAGGCTAGCAAACCGTTAAATAACCACGCATCACTGCCACTAGCTAACGGTAAATGTAAGTCAGCAATATCACAACTGGCAGTATGGCGCGGGTCAATCACCACGATTTTTAATGACGGATTAGCTTCTTTAGCGGCACGAATACGCTGAAAACTAACAGGATGACACCATGCGGCATTTGAGCCAATCAGAATAATCAACTCTGCGTGTTCATAGTCTTCATAACATTGCGGCACAGTATCTGAACCGAAGGCGCGTTTATGCCCTGCCACGGATGAGGACATACACAAACGGCTATTAGTATCCATATTGCCGCTACCGATAAAGCCTTTCATTAGCTTATTGGCAACATAATAATCTTCAGTCAATAACTGCCCTGAACCATAAAACGCCACCGCATCCTGCCCATATTGGGCGATTACCTTGCTAAAGGTATCAGCGACTAAGTCGAGAGCATCCATCCAACTGGCTTCACGTCCATAAACTCTCGGTTGTAATAGTCTAGTTTTCAGTTCGATGGTCTCACCTAAGGCTGAACCTTTAGAACATAAACGTCCAAAATTGGCAGGATGGGTGATGTCTCCACTGATATTAAGTCGATGTTGTTGTGCATCGACTTTTGCACTAATGCCACAACCGACACCGCAGTAGGGGCAAGTAGTTTGTATGATTTTGTTCATTTTGTTTTATAACTCAGGGATAGTCATTACACCTTCTGCCACCATCACCGCCGCACCACCTACACGAATAGTTAGGCTGTCTTCGCCTTTGTGATCCATTTCTAAATTCAACACGCTACGGCGGTTGAGAGCATCACCCCTATCTACCGCAAAGGTATAAGTTCCTTTTTGCATAAAATCAAACGAACACAAATACGAGGCAAACGCGGGCATGGCATTACCAACAGGGGGGTCTTCATACAAACCAATACGCGAACCCATCAGGCGCACGTTAAAATCTGAATCAGCAAACGGCGTTTTAGGCGAGAACAGTAAAATTTCTTGCGCAGCAGTTTGCGGTGCGCTGGATTGACTCCACGCCGCATCATTGAATCGAGCTTTTCTGACGCTTTCATACTGCCAGACAGGCACAATTAAATACGGTTGTCCGCAAGATACAAGGCGAGGGCTATATTTTTTGTGATCCAGTTCTGACACCTGCAACGATAGAAAACTAGCGAGTTCTTCATCACTGGGCGTAAATCGGTCAATAATGGACGTGACCTTGCGGGTGAATTGAATAAAAGTAGGTTTACCATTATCGGCTGTGACATTTACATCCACCGCGCCCGCATTTTGTTCAAAAACAATTGGGGTAATGGCGGCGTTTAATGTGAGTTCACCGCAACTAGCTAATACAAACGCGGTGGCAATAACAGGATGACCTGCAAAATTAATTTCAGCCAATGGCGAAAAGATACGCATCACCCGAGTGGTGCTTTCTTTATTCGGATGTAAGACAAATACTGTTTCCGATAAATTTAATTCGCGGGCAATCAACTGCATTTGTAGTTTATTCAAGCCTTCCGCATTAGGAAACACCGCGATTTGCGCACCACTGAATATAGCAGTCGTAAAAACATCGGCAATATAATAATTGTACTTCATGCTATTACCCCATTTTGCTGTACGTTAGTGCTGTTTTCGATGAGTTGGCGCAAAGGCGCGACTGACCGTGTATCGACTTCAACTCTGCCGTTATGAATACGACACGCATAAACAGGGACAGGCACAGTGGATATATTTTCTACACAAACGCCTGTTTGTAACAAAAAATGTTGTTTATAAAGCGGTGAGGCAACGACAGGTTGACCGTTAATATCACCAAGGATACCGCGTGATAACACATTGGCTTTGCCGATGGGATCGTAATTGTTAATGGCATAAACGCCTTGCTCATCGTTAGGCAGATAAAAAATCGCTACTTGCAAATTATCCACCAAGGCACACACGCCTGAATTTTCTTGTAAATCTGACACGCTACACACGTCCGTCCATTGCATTTCCATCACGCCACCTCTACTAAGTTAAAATGTTTACGCTCATCTTCACGAGCGGGACGAATCTGCCCACGTTCTTGTACGAACACCACATTATCATCAGCTGCATTGCTATTCACAAAATGATGAAAGCGTTTGAGCTTAGCTTCATCTTCAATGGTTGTTTTCCATTCACATTGATAAGTATCAATGACGTACTGCATTTGTTGTTCTAATTGGTCACACAAGCCCAGTTTGTCATCAACAATCACGGATTTGAGATAATCCAAACCGCCTTCCATATTTTCCATCCATACTGAGGTTCGTTGTAAACGGTCGGCAGTACGCACATAAAAGCTCAAAAAGCGGTCGATGTATTTGATTAACGTTTCTTTATCCAATGCGGTGGCAAATAAATCGGCGTGGCGTGGTTTCATGCCGCCGTTACCACAGACATATAAATTCCAGCCGTTTTCCGTGGCAATAATACCGACATCTTTGCCTTGGGCTTCGGCACATTCACGCGTACAACCCGACACGGCAAATTTGATTTTATGCGGTGACCGCAAACCCTTGTAACGATTTTCTAATTCGATGGCTAAACTCACACTGTCATCAACACCGTAACGACACCATGTGCTACCCACACAAGATTTAACCGTGCGTAATGATTTACCGTAAGCATGACCCGATTCAAACCCCGCATCAATCAATTCTTTCCAAATCAGCGGCAATTGCTCCAGCGTTGCACCAAATAAGTCCACACGCTGACCACCTGTAATTTTGGTGTACAGTTTATATTTTTTGCCGACTTGCCCTAAGGCAATCAGCATATCGGGACTGATTTCTCCGCCTGTAATACGCGGTACGACGGAATAAGTCCCGTCTTTTTGCATATTGGCAAGAAAAGTATCGTTGGTGTCTTGTAAGCCCAGATGGTCTTTTTCCAGAATGTGTTCATTCCATTGTGAAGCAAGAATATTACCGACTGTCGGTTTACAAATATCACAGCCTAAGCCTTTACCGTGTTTAGCAATTAAATCAACAAAGGTTTTTATTTCTTCCACACGAATGAGTGTGTGCAGCTCTTGGCGCGTATAAGCAAAGTGTTCGCATAAATCGGTATTGACTTCATGACCGTGCTTAGTCAGTTCTGAATTTAATACCGATTTCAGCAGTGCCGAGCAACCACCACAACCTGTAGCGGCTTGCGTGTCTTTCTTTAATGCGTCCACAGTGGTGCAACCTGCTTCAATGGCAGTGCAAATATTACCTTTAGTAACGTTATAACAAGAACAAATAGTCGCTGAAGCGGGCAGGGCATCAGGACCTAAACCCACCGATTCATCAGAACGGTGCGGTAAAATCAGTGCATCTGGGTTTTCAGGTAATTCAATGCCGTTTAAACAATATTGCAACAGCGTACTGTAACCCGACGCATCGCCAACTAACACTGCGCCCAATAATTGTTTACCATCGTTACTGACCACAAGACGTTTGTAAATTTCATTCGCACCATTTTGGTAGCTATACACTAACGCACCTTGGCTACGAGCATGAGCATCTCCGATACTGGCAACATCTACGCCCATCAATTTCAGCTTGGTACTCATATCCGCACCCGTAAAACTGCTGTAGATATTACCTGATAAATTCGCCACTACAGTTCGCGCCATTGCATAACCAGGGGCAACCAAGCCGTAAATCATGCCATTCCACAGCGCACATTCACCAATCGCATAAATATCAGGGTCTGAGGTCTTACAATCATTATCAATGACGATACCGCCACGTTGACCAACTTCTAAGCCACACGCGCGTGCAATATCATCACGCGGACGTATGCCAGCAGAAAACAACACGATGTCAGTTTCAAGTTCTTCGCCATCGGCAAAACACATTTTATTAACGCATTGCTCGCCATCGGTAATCAGGCTGGTATTTTTGCTGGTATGAACAACCACGCCTAAATCTTCGATTTTGCGCCGTAACATCGCGCCACCTGCTTCATCAAGTTGCACCGCCATTAAGCGCGGGGCAAATTCCACAACATGGGTTTTTAAACCTAAATCTTTTAATGCTTTAGCCGCTTCTAAACCTAATAAACCACCGCCTACGACTGTACCTACTTTGCCTGTTTTTGCAGCGGCGGCAATGGCTTCGAGGTCTTCAATGGTACGATACACCAAACATTGCGCTCTATCATGTCCCGCAACAGGTGGTACGAATGGATAAGACCCTGTTGCCAATACTAATTTATCGTAAGCGACAGACACACCTTTAGCTGAGGTAACTATTTTTGCCGCACGGTCAATAGTGGCAGCTTTATCACCTAAGTGAATAGTAATACCGTGTTGCTCAAAAAATCCCTCTTCTACTAATGAGAGTTCTTTCGCGCTAGTCCCCGTAAAAAAGGATGATAAATGCACACGATCATAAGCGGCGCGTGGTTCTTCGCAGAAAGTAACAATGTGATATTGCTCTTTAGCAGGACTTGCAACCAAGCTTGCTAAAAAATGCTGCCCAACCATGCCGTTACCGATGACGACCAGTGTTTGTTTGTTGCTCATGACTTACCTCAATAACGTCGTTAATAGCTTTTGTTATTAACAAGCAAAGCGCGTGCCATAAAGTATGAATACTAGTTTTCTTAAAAAAGGGCTGACAGTTAATGTACCCAATGCACCAATGCGGGGCTTTTTGTTAGGAAACGCTCTAAAAATGGACGCACCAATAAGTCGCAAAGCTGATTATTTTGTTCATACATGAGATTGTTTCATCATTCCCCTGCACCAGTTTTTTGTTAAGAACACCGCTGAAATGATGAGAGTTTTATTGCCACACAGAGTGTAGAAATCACAGTTTTTAGAGATTTGGCACACAATGTGCTTTATTCATCGTAGTTCACTTTCACTTACGAGAAACTCTGATGTCCGAGCAAAACTTTAACCTCTTTTCCTTAACAGGAAAAATGAAAATCCTTCATGCTACATGGTTAGCGTTTTTTATCACCTTCGTGGTCTGGTTTAACCACGCCCCTCTAATGATGGTGATTGCTGAAACTTTGGGCATGGATAAAGCTCAAATTAAAACTATTTTGATTTTAAACGTAGCATTGACCATTCCTGCTCGGATTGCCATTGGTATATTGGTGGATAAATTTGGCCCGAAACGTACTTATTCAACGTTATTGGCACTTGGTAGCGTGCCGTGTTTTATGTTCGCCTTCGCCGAAAGTTTTGAACAACTGGCATTAGCACGGTTTTTATCGGGCTTTATTGGTGCAGGTTTTGTGATTGGTATCCGCATGGTGGGCGAATGGTTTCCTGCCAAACAAGTCGGTATTGCTGAAGGCATTTATGGCGGTTGGGGTAATTTTGGCTCAGCGGCAGCGGCAGGCGTATTACCTGCTTTGGTGCTCATGTTCGGTGGTGCGGAAGGCTGGCGTTATGCCATTGCCAGCACGGGTTTGATTGCCTTGCTGTATTCAGTGGTTTATTTTTTTAGTGTCTCCGATACGCCCAAAGGCTCAACCTATTTCAAACCTAAAAAATCAGGTGCGATGGAGGTGAGCAGCAAAGGCGATATGTTTTTTTACATTGTCATGACTTTGCCACTTTATGCGACCTTAAGTTTATTAACGTGGAAATTATCTTCTTCAGCAGGTTTAAACTTACTTGCTATGCCTGTCGCGATTGCCATTCATATCGGTATTTGGCTGATGTACGCTTATAACGTCTATAAAATTATTCACTTGAATTATGAGCATCTGCAACACCCGATAGAAGAAATCCACCGTTATAAATTCAAACAAGTCGCGGTGTTGGATTTGGCGTACTTCATTACTTTTGGTTCAGAACTCGCCGTGGTGTCGATGTTACCGCTGTTTTTCTTTGACACCTTTCACGAATCGCAAAACGTCACCATGGTGCAAGCAGGTTTATTAGGCGGTAGTTTTGCTTTTATTAATTTAGTGGCCAGACCAATGGGCGGCTGGTTAAGTGATAAGTTTGGGCGCAAATTATCGTTAAGCGTGTTTGTATTGGGTTTGGCCGCTGGATATTTTGGTATGTCGCAAATCACTGCTGACTGGTCGATTATTGCTGCCGTGTTATTAACGATGTCCTGTTCTTGTTTTGTATCGGCAGGTTGCGGTGCAGTGTATGCCATCGTGCCACTTATCAAACGCCGTATGACAGGACAAATCGCAGGTATGGTTGGTGCTTACGGTAATGTTGGTGGCGTGTTATTTTTAACGATCCTCTCATTTGTATCGTCCTCGCTGTTTTTTATCATCATTGCCACTGTCGCGTTAGGGGTGTTAATCGCTGTACAGTTTATTGATGAACCTAAAGGACACATGGCAGAAGTCTTGGAAGATGGAACAGTGGAAATGATTGAATTGGGTTAATGAGTAGCCACGAAAAATACGAAGGCACGAAAATACAGTACGCATCATCAACAAAAATACCTTTCAAGTGAGAAAGGTCTAATAAAGAATACATGCTTCTCCTAGCTTGTTAGTCTCGGTGCGAGGGAGCGCACCTTTTTTTAGCCAGAGTCTACTATGAAACTTACCATAAGCATCGGCTACGCCAGTGACAAAGGCATCAAAGCTGATAACGAAGATTTTTTCGGCTCGTTAGTGCCTAACGAACCACAACTCACTTATAAAGGTATCGTTGCGGCGATTGCTGATGGTATGAGTGGCAGTGATGCTGGCAAACAAGCCAGTCATTGTTGTATCGCAGGCTTTTTAAGTGATTATTACAGCACGCCTGACTCTTGGTCAGTAAAACAAGCAGGGCAAAGAATTCTGTCAGCCACTAATTCATGGCTATATAGTCAAGGGCAAGCACGCTATCAATCTACTAAAGGCATGGTTAGTACGCTGAGCATTTTGGTATTGAAATCCAGCACCGCCAATATTTTTCATATTGGTGATTCGCGCATTTATCGTTTACGACAAGGTATGTTAGAGCAACTGACTCGTGATCATCGAATCTGGGTGGGGAATGATAAAAGTTATTTGAATCGGGCAATGGGCATAGAGCCGCGCTTAGAAGTTGATTATCAAACCTTTGCCTTAGAAAAAGGCGATGTGTTTATCATGACCACCGATGGTGTGCATGACTTCATTGATGACAAAACCCTGAAAAGCTATCTACAAGACGGTGATGATTTACACCAACAAGCTGCCAATATTCTACGACAAGCCAGTGATAATCACAGTGATGATAATCTAACCTGTCAACTGATTAGAATTGATCATCTACCCGAAGTCCAAGCCGACGAGATTATTCGTCGTCATGACAATCTGCCATTTCCACCACCGTTAGAAGTTGGCATGATACTCGATGGTTATCGTATAGAAGCCGAATTACACGCCAGCAAACGCACGGAAATTTATCGAGCGATTGATACGTTCACTAATACACGGGTCATTTTAAAAGCTCCCTCCGTCCTTTATGATGACGATACCCATTATATTGAACATTTTCTCCATGAGGAATGGGCAGGTAAACGTATCGCACATGACAATGTATTAAAAGTGTTGAGTACCACACACCCTAAAAGTTGTATTTATTATGTCACTGAATTTATTGATGGTAGATCACTGCGGCAATGGATGGATACGCATCCTAAGCCTGATATTAAAACCGCAAGACACATCATTGAACAAATCGCCAAAGGCTTACAAGCCTTTCATCGTATGGAAATGCTGCATCAAGACTTGAAACCCGAAAACATTATGTTTGATGATAACGGCGTGGTGAAAATCATTGATTTTGGGTCGGTTAAAATTGCAGGCATTTCAGAAATTGCCCCGCTGGTTGATGATAATGTGCTGGGGACAGTCAATTACACTGCACCTGAATATCACTTAGGGCAAAGTGGTACGGTGAAATCCGATTTGTTTTCTTTAGGCGTGATTGCTTACGAACTATTAAATGGCGCGTTGCCATTTGGTCAAGCGTTGCCCGAAAAACCCACGGCGGCGAAGTTACAAAAACTAACTTATATGCCTAGTGTGTATTGCAATGAAATGGTACCTATCTGGATGGATGGCGCGTTACGCAAAGCCACTGCTATCAATCCGCAACTGCGTTATGACACGCTATCAGAATTTTTGTATGACCTTAGCACGCCCAATCCCGCGTTCTTAAAAACTGAGCAGTTTGTACCTTTAGTACAACGTAATCCGTTGTATTTTTGGAAGGGTTTATCGGTTCTACTGCTGATTAGTAATTTGATTTTATTGTATCAATTAGTCTGATAAAGCAACTATTTGCAGCATCCCGATTATTAAATTAAGCCTTGTAATAAGTTTTATGGGAGTACAAACCTAAGTTTGTACTCCTAACTTAAATAATCTTGCTAAGATCATGCGGGTGATTGATAAGTAAGGCTTATTTCAAACAGCCATAATATTTAACCTAAGTTAGAGATAAAACTGTTTGAAATCATTGATAAATTTCAAATCACAGTCATTGCAGCATGAATTGCTGGAATCTATAAGCCACGGATCGGATGGCGAGACTTTAACATATCCATGTGTCCTAGATTCTGGTAATCCATGCCAGCATGACAGTAATATTCAGTTTCTTATGTCGAGCTCAGCTTAACTTAGCTTGAAGTTTTTTAACATCTTCACCCGTCGAGCTTTTTTTAATAACATGACATCACCTCTCTGTTGGTTAATTAGTTGAGATAGTAGTTACCTTAATAGTTATGCGATAGGTGGCGGCATAGCGGTAAATAACCCTGCCAATTCAGTTTGTGTTTCAGCGGCTAACCAGCCACTCATACCTTGTGTCCATACCAATGAAGTACGCGTTAATTGTCCAGACTGCGCCATTGCTTGTAATTGTGGCAAGCTAAATGCCCCAGTTTGTACACCATTCACCGCGACAAAATACATATTGCCAACAGGCGGTAATGGCGGCGGAGTTGGATTGCCTGCGCTTGGATTGACTTGTTGTGGCTGAAACACATTGCCCATTTGATTCATCATACCAACGCCCATACCTGCTGCTAGACCTACACCCATTAAGCCGCCATTGGGATTACTTGCCACCGCTTCCATTGCATTTGCCGCTTGAAACTGTGCATACGCGCCTAGATTACCGATAATACCCATGCTACTGCGTTTATCTAATGCTTGTTCGACTTCAGGTGGCAGGGAAATATTTTCAATCAGGAATTTAGTGAGTTCTAAGCCTAATTCATTAAACTCAGCTTTAATTTTGTCGGTGATAATCAGCGACACTTCATCATAATTAGAGGCTAAATCTAACACGGGAATTTTACTTTCCGCAATGGCATCCATACCGCGTGTAATGGCTAAATTGCGTAACTGCTCGTTAATGCTATCAACAGTAAATTCACTATTTGTGCCTGCCACTTCTTTGAAAAACTTGCTCGCGTCATTCACTCTAAACGCGAAAGACCCAAACGCACGCAAACGCACAGGACCAAACTCTGCATCACGCAACATAATGGGATTTTTAGTTCCCCATTTTTGATTGGTGAATTGTTTGGTGTTGACAAAAAATACATCGGCTTTAAACGGGCTATCAAAGCCATACTTCCAACCTTTTAGCGTCGCCAATATGGGCATATTTTGCGTGCTAAGCGTGTACATCCCTGCTGGAAATACGTCAGCAATTACACCTTCGTTTAGAAATATTGCCACTTGACTTTCGCGTACTGTTAGTTTGGCATTCATTTTTATTTCATTCTCATAACGCGGAAACTTCCATAAAATAATATCGGAAGAATCATCTGTCCATTCGATGATGTCGATAAATTCATTTCTGAGGGTGTCAAATAAGCCCATTGTTTTGATCCTAAAGTGAAAGTTAAGAAAATTTTACTATTCTTTAAAAAAGCCCCGTTGCCGCATTACCTCTGCAACTTTTTGTTCTATTCGCGCCGAGAAAAGCTCAAAAAAAGTCACTCGTCTATAACGCGCAATGATGAGTGCGATGATAAAAAAGGAACTACCAATGGCAGAGTTTCGCCATGAACTTAATTCCCATTGCTCCGACCAAGTGATGGCTAAGTCAGGCATGAGCGGGTAAAGATAATAAATAGGCCATTGATAGCCATCACCGCCCATTGAACCTGCTAAATCGGCTAATAAATGCAAATGGAAGGTGAGTAGTGATAGCAGAAAAACGGCTATTTTATGCTGGCAAAAATAAGCCATCATGCTTGCAATCAATAAACCTGCAAAGATGTTATGCCCAATAAAATGGTGATAGTCGGTGTAATAGTTACTGTAGATGTCAAAACGTAAATTGATTCTATCAATGACGTAGCCTAAGCCATCCACGTCAGGCAATATGCCTGCTAAGGTAATGCACACCCGCGCTCGTCGGTCTAATGTTACGCTATTTGCAACAACCCAACTGATAATTAAATGTTGTGGTGGTGTCATGTTATGTCTCTGTTTGTAGGCGTTGAAACTGCGTTAATTTCTCAACGGCTTACCCGTTTTTAAAATGTATTCCAGTCTGGCTAACGTACCTGCTTGTTTGGTCAAGGTGACAAAAGCATCTAACTCCAATGCCAGTAAATCAGCTTCGTTTAATGGCATGGTGATGTCTGTATCGCCACCGCTCAACACAAAGGCTAGTTTTTCAGCAACCACGACATCGTAGTCAGTAGCCTTGCCTGTTGCGTGCAAGGCTTGTATGCCCATTGCCAGCGCGGCTTGAGCGGTTTTTCCAGCCAGTAAGTAGGTAGCAGGGCAGGGAGCTTGATAACCTTTCACTAGCGATAATGCGCGTGTTTTAGCATCGGCTAACAATCGCTGTTTGTTCATGGTAATGCCATCTAACGGCGACAGGAATAATAGTTCTTTAGCTTCCAGCGCAGAGCCTGAGACTTTCGCCAAACCGATGGTTTCAAAGGTCTTGACCATTGCAGGTATAAAGCCTTTCGGTACTTTGGGCTGAGCTTGCCAGCGGCGTAAATATTCTTTACAACCACCCCACGCAGGAATTAAACCCACACCCACTTCCACCAAACCCATGTACAGTTCGGCGTGAGCTTGGATGGCATCACAATGGAGTAGTATTTCACAACCGCCCCCTAACGCCAGTCCAGCTGGTGCGCCGATGACAGGGAAGGGTGCGTATTTTAACGCTTGGTAAGTGTGCTGTCCTTGGTTAATAAGTTGCGCAACAGCGTCCCAATCGTTGTGATGTATGGAGTGCATGAGCAAGGTCAGATTTGCCCCTGCTGAGAAATTTTTGCCTTCGTTGTGTATGACTAACGTTACAAATTCCGCACTGACTTTATCAATAGCTTGCTGAATCAACGCCATGATGTCCATGTCCAGCGTATTCATTTTGCTGTGAAATTCCAAACAGGCAACGCCATCACCAACATCCCATAGACTAGCAGACGCATTGCTTAACACGGGCGAGGTTTGGCGTTTAATATCAGACAGTAACAACACGCCTTCGGCTCTTGGGATTGGGTGATAATACCCCGATAAATCAGCAAAACAGAGTTTTCCATCAGCCACTTTGTATAAATTTTGGTTATGTAATAGTGGCGGTATAGCTTGTTGTTCTGCGCGTAATTTGTCCGTGAACCAGCCCACGCCCAGTTCATCAATCAATTCAAAAACGCCGCGTTCCCAGTTGTAACCTTCCCGCATGGCAACATCAATACTGACTAAGTCATCGGCAATTTCAGGAATTAAACTGGCGGCATAGCTTAAGGTTTTGGATAGTACACGCCACGCATAAAGGCTATTTGTATCAGTCGCCGATAATATGTCTTGTGGAGTCATAGGATGGGCTGACGCAGAAAGCCCTTCTTTCACTTTTTCACTACGGTTGTATTCGCCTGTTTTAAGATTAATGGATTCTTTCACTCGTTCTGGGCTTAAGCGATAGAAACCACCTTTACCTTTTCTACCTGTATAGCCCTCGCTAATCATTCTAGCGACTAATGGTGGTAATTCGCTGACGTGGTGAAACGCATCTTCGGGCGGTAAAACCTGTTTCATGCTGGTTAAAATAGACGGAATTAAATCTAATCCCACCAAATCCAATAAGCCGAAAATACCTGTTTTCGGAATACCAAATGGCAATAGCGC
The DNA here is from genome assembly GCA_002380945.1 of Methylococcaceae bacterium UBA4132. Taxonomy (GTDB): domain Bacteria; phylum Pseudomonadota; class Gammaproteobacteria; order Methylococcales; family Methylomonadaceae; genus UBA4132. The sequence goes on from DFWO01000066.1 coordinate 15,843, forward strand.
GGCATCGGCTTGTTCAACGCTTAAGCCTAAATCAATCGCTTCGTGTAGCCCACATTGCAGCCAATAAATACCAATGCGATTAGCGATAAAGCCTGCGGTATCTTTACAACTAACACAGTCTTTACCTAGCTGTGTATCAGCGAATTCTTTAATTATTGCCGTAAGTTCTGGGCGGGTTTTTGCCCCTGTCACTAATTCCAACAAACGCATATAACGCGGCGGATTAAAAAAATGCGTAATCATAAACCGCTGTTGAAACGACTCAGGCAATTCATGTGTTAATAAACGTAGCGGTAGAGTAGAAGTGTTAGACGAAATAACACAATCCTCATGGCACACCGCGTCTAGTTTGGCATACAGGGATTTTTTAATGGCAGGGTGTTCGATGACGGCTTCAATCACCCAGTCAACATCTTCTAAGCAATGTAGATGGTCTTCAATATTGCCCGTCCTGATTAAACGAGCATTGTTCTTGTGCATGAACGGCGAGGGTTGCGCGTTGAGCAGTTTTTCAAGCGCGGTTTCAGCGATGTGATTACGGTTAGTGCTGAGTTCGGGCTTAGGCACAATATCAAGCAAATAGACAGGCACACCTGCATTGCTGAAATGGGCAGCAATACTCGCACCCATCACACCCGCACCTACGACGGCAACTTTGTTAATGTTCATATTGCCTCCAAAATAGTTGCAATACCTTGACCGCCGCCGATACATTGCGTCGCTAACGCGTAACGTTTGTTTTCGCGTTGTAACAAACTAGCCGCTTTGCCTGTAATTCTTGCACCTGTCGCGCCTAATGGATGACCTAAAGCAATTGCGCCCCCATCGAGATTAAGTTTTGCTAATGGAATAGGCAGGTCTTTTAGTACGGCTAAGGCTTGTGCGGCAAAGGCTTCATTGAGTTCAACAATATTCATATCATCCAAGGTTAAACCAGCACGTTGCAAGGCTTTATGAGTCGCCGCAACAGGACCTATGCCCATAATGTCAGGCGCACAACCTGAAACAGCGATGGCTTTGATTCTGGCTAATTTAGGTAAACCGTGTTTATCGGCATACTCTTCGCTACACACTAACACTGCCGCCGCGCCATCGGTTAAGGGTGATGATGTGCCAGCCGTGACACTGCCTGTTGCTTGAAAGGCGGTACTAAGTTGTGCCAGTGTCGCGGCAGTAGAATCAGGACGAATACAGCCGTCTTGCGTAATGGTATCTATAGCAATAATTTCATCTTTAAAGCGTCCTTGTTGCTGGGCAGCGGTGGCTTTTTGTTGGCTGAGTAAGGCGAATTCCTCTTGTTCACCTCGCGTTATTGCATAGCATTTAGCCAAATTTTCAGCGGTATCGCCCATGCTAATAAAGGCTTCTGGATAACTGGCATACAGTGCGGGATTAGGCATAGGATTAAAACCGCCCATCGGTACGCGCGTCATGGATTCAACCCCTGCACAAATAAACACGTCACCTGCATTCAGTTGAATAGCACCTGCGGCAATATGAATTGCCTGCATGGATGAACCGCAGAAACGGTTTAGCGTCATACCTGCTACGGTGGCAGGTAAGCCTGCTAAATGCACAATGATTCTTGCTAGATTAAAGCCTTGTTCGCCTTCAGGAAACGCACAGCCTAAAATAAGGTCTTCGATGTCATCGGGATTAACACCTGTTTGTTTAAGTAGACCTTTGACCACAGTGGCGGCAAGATCATCAGGTCGGGTTTTGATTAATTGCCCTTTATGGGCAGGTGTGAAAGGTGAGCGGCAGAAGCCAGCAATAACAACAGGTTTCATGATACTTACTCCAGTATGTGTTAGGGTACGCTAAACTGACTATTTAATGGTTTAGCTAACCGTTTGATGTAATCATGAATACTTGAAAAAGTCCACTCTGTCAGGCAAGTGACAAAATCATGTTTGACGGGGAGATGCCATCGTCAAAAAGCGATAGGAAGCATGGTTATTGACCGCTCAACACCGATAAATCCGCACTACGCAAATTAACTCGTCATCTGCCTATACGCGAAACTTGGTACAATGTGCGTTCTGATAGTGTTTAGCATCGCCTTCTTCAAAGAAAAACGCATTTTATCGAGTGTAACCACTAAATAGCTGTGTTTTTCAGATAGACCGTAAACATAGTACCTACTTGCATTCAGCTTTGTAGTATTCACCTGGATTAAGTATGTAGTTATTTTCCGTAGAAAATGCAACTTTTCTGTAAAAAATGAACCCGAATTTTTAGTGAACAATATGTTGTAAATGGTGGTCGGAGAAACTTAGGGTTACTTCAACCGATACAACGCCGATATATCTTCATCACCATAACCCTCACGCATTAACTGCTCATAATCCTTAATGGTTGTCACTGTCAACGGTATTGGAGTGCCTGTTGCCATTAGCTCGGCGATTTTTAAGTCTTTGTGATGTAAGGCAAGCTTAAAGCCTGTACTAAATTCACCTTGTGTCATCGTCAAACCGCGATGATCAAGAAACCAATTACCTGCCGCACCACCTGAGATGACTTCGATAACTTTAGCCATCGGTAATTTTTGCGCCTCGGCAAAGGCTAAGGCTTCGGTGACGGCTTGATTGATACCCGCACACATGATTTGATTAACGGCTTTGGTGGCTTGCCCTGAACCTGTCGCACCGATATGAATAATCCGTGCAGTCATACTGGCTAAGATGGGACGAACGGTGTCTAAAACATCAGCATCACCACCGACCATCATAGACAGTGTGCCGTTTTTCGCACCTTCAACACCACCAGAGACTGGGGCATCGAGAAACGCGGCGTGTTTTTTGGCTAAACAATCGGCTGCTTTTTGGGCAGTTTCGCTACTGACGGTAGAAGTATCCACCACAATAGTGTTAGGTTTGATGGTGCTAGCAATGGCTTCAACCATTTCTAAAACGTCTTTATCAGCTGATACGCATAGCAAGATGACGTCCATATCCGCCGCGAGAGCTTCAGGTTGGTTGTAATGTGGTACGGTAAATTCAGCCATTTTTTCCGCTGTGCGATTGTAAACACCTGCGAGAAAACCAGCTTGGGCAAGTCGTCTTGCCATGCCTAAGCCCATCGCGCCTAAGCCTATCATGCCTACTTTCATAACATTCCCCCCTTTTTTAATAATATCCACGAAAGACACGAAAGGCACGAAAGAGAGACGGTTATAACCAAAGCCGAATAAAATAATGCCGTTCGCACTGAGTCATGAAAGTGTTGTAAAACACTTTTTCGTGTCTTTCGTGCTTTTCGTGGAAAAATCACATCAACGGCAACAGTTGATCTAAAATCTTACCGTTGGTGACTAGAATCTGTTTAGGAAAAATGCCGTCATTACCTTGAAAATCAGTGACTGTGCCGCCTGCCTCTTGAGCAATTAATGCACCAGCGGCAATGTCATACAAATTGAGCTCTTGTTCCCAAAACGCATCCAGTTGACCATCGGCAACTAAACATAAATCCATCGCCGCAGAACCAAACCGCCGTTGTCCTGTGGTTTGTTGCGCAACTCTGTTGAATCGCGCCAAATTATTGTCGGTTAAATACTGCCGTAAACAGGCAAAGCCTGTGCCTATCATGGAATTAGCAAGGCTAGTTTCATCAGAAACCTGAATCGTTTCGCCATTTTTAAACGCGCCTTTGCCAAGTTCTGCACAGTAATAATCATTTAAAGCAGGCGCGTACACTGCACCCATGACGAGTTGTTGGTCAATTTCTAATGCCACACTGATAGACCAAAAATACTGACCTTTAGAAAATGAGTGCGTACCGTCGATGGGATCAACTATCCAGCGGTTGGTTTGATTAGCCGTTTGTCCGCTTTCTTCACCCCAGAAACCATATTCTGGGCAGATTTGGCTAAGTTTTTCTTTTAAAAATGCTTCCACCGCGACATCAGCGGCGGTGACAAAATCACGCGGGCTTTTTTTGTCGATGGCGATATGTTTTAAGTCTTTGAAATAAGTTAAAGCAATTGTTCCTGCTTCACGCACGACTTGTTCAAGAACGGCAAGCGAAATGGGCATGGTTTGTCCTGTTGGTTGGGCGACTAACGCGCCATATTGAATAGCTGATAAAAATTAGCGGTGGATTGTTGGGCGATTTCTTCAACGGATGTGCCGCGTAGCTTAGCAAGCTGTTCGGCGACAAAACGTACATACGTTGGATAATTGGGTCTGCCACGATGCGGTACAGGAGCTAAATAAGGCGAATCCGTTTCGATTAAAAAACAATTCGCAGGGACTTTTCTAGCGACTTCTTGTATATCTTTGGTGCTGTTAAAGGTGACGATACCCGAAAAAGAAATATAAAAATTCAAATCCAAGGCTTGCTGGGCAAAGTCCCAGTCTTCGGTAAAACAATGAATAATGCCGCCAACTTCACTCGCGCCTTCTTCTTGCAGAATGCGTAGCGTGTCTTGTTTGGCTTCACGCGTATGAATAATTAGTGGTTTTTTTAACGCTTTAGCTGCATGGATATGGTTGCGAAAGTGGCGGTGTTGCCAGTTTAAATCACCTGAACTACGAAAATAATCCAGCCCTGTTTCACCGATAGCAATCACTTTGTCATTCGCGCCTAAGGCAATGAGCTTATCAATACTGGGTTCTTCACCTTCATCCACATTAGGATGCACGCCCACAGACACGGAAATTTCTGGGTAATTCGCGACCAATTCCAGCATCGAAGGATAAGATTCTAAGTCGATAGCGATACACAGTAAATGTTCAATATGACTGTTTTTAACTTCCTGCATGAAGCAGGCAAAGTCATTTTGATAGGGTTTTAAATCAAGACGGTCGAGGTGGCAATGGGAGTCAATTAACATAGTTACATAGTGTGAGTTGGACGGTCGGATTCTAAGGCACCCGCTAGATAGGTTTCGATTTTATTACGCGCATCTATGCTTTTACTGTCTTTGACATTGAACTGTACGCCAATACCCGCAATTCGGTGTCCTTCTGAATTAGGCGGTGTTTTCCATATCACTTTGCCAGCAATCGGCAAGCGATCCGATTCTTCCATGATATGCAACAAAATAAAGACTTCTTGTCCCATTGTGAATTCCCGATTAGTCGGAATAAATAAGCCACCACCGACAACAAATGACATATAAGACGCATATAACGCGGGTTTATCTTTAACTTGTAGAGTTAATACCCCGCCTTGTCTGGGTGCGGAAGTGGAGGCTGGTGTAAATTCTGACATATTATCGACTCCGATTAAGTTCAGACCATTGTATTAAAATTTCTTCAAACAAGGATTGTTTATTGATAGGTGTTTCTAGTCGAGTTCGACTGAGTAACAATAAATCATAGAGCTGATATAGTCTTTTAAGCTCAAGCTGTTGGGACAAGCCTTGTAACGATGGATATAAATCCGAATTATACAAGTGTTCAGTATCACTTTGGTAAGCACATTTAATTAAATCCACCACCCAAGAGGTTAGCCAAAATAATAACGCGGTTTCAGGGTGTTTAAGCCACTGTTCAGCGATGATTACAGGATGACTTTGGCGTTTTGCGATAGCTAGCCATTGTGTAAAACACTCATTACGCAACGCAATTCTGCCTTCTTTAGCATAATCCAATGCTAACAACGGCGCACCTTGTGCTAATCCTAACAACACATCGCTATTTTCTTGTACCGCTTGGGCTTTTAACCAGTTTGATACTGTGAGTTTATCAGGCATAGCAATGGCTAATTTTTGGCAACGACTAAGAATAGTCGCAGGTAATTTGCTTTGTCGGTCACTGATTAACACCAGTACAGTGCGCTCGTTAGGTTCTTCCAAGCATTTTAAAAACGCATTCGCCGCCGCATTATTCATTTTATCAGCAGGGTTAAGTATCACCACACGATAACGATCAAACTGTGGTTTTAAGGTCAATTTAGTAATTAAACTCCGAATCTGATCAATGGCAATAGTTGTTTTACCCTCTTCAGGTTGCACCTGTATAAAATCAGGATGGGTTTGTGCTTTTAGCAACAAACAACTATGACACTGCCCACACGCATGACTATCAACGTGCGGTTGTTCACACAATAAAGCAGCGGCAAACTGCTCAGCAAGTTGTAACTTACCTAAGCCTTTGCTACCTGTAATAAGTAAGGCTTGCGGAATACGTTGCTGCACAATGTAACTGTGTAAATGCGTCCATTGAGCTTGTTGCCAAGGGAGAGTGGTCATGTGTTAGCAAAGAAAGTTAAAGAAGTTTGGAGGTCCGGGTGACATAAATTTATAGTATGGATAAAAAGGATTTCATATCCAACGATTATCCATAATTCCGTTATAGCCTCGTTTTTGTATAAATTGCAAAAACTCTTTTTTATCAGTAGTTGGAAATTCAACCTGAATTTCATCGGATAGTTTTTTTAGAATTTTATCACCACACAGTTGGGCAAACTGACCGCGTTGATGTGTCAACACTTATCAGG
>DFWO01000080.1:0-37032 GCA_002380945.1 Methylococcaceae bacterium UBA4132
CTCTATCACTTTGATTTTTACCACCACCTTATTTTTTTCATAATTACCTCAGATTGGGGGCATTTAGGCAGGATAAAAAGCCGTTAATCCCCCCCCTTTTTTTTTAATGATAAAAGGTTTGTTGGGGTAAGCAACTAACTCATAATTTTGACTTTAGTTGTTTTAACTTACTTTTCAATTTATCGAAGAAAGACACTTTAGGTGTTTTGGTGCATTCTTCGATCAAAATAGGAACTAGGGTTTCTGTTTCTACTACGTCAATGACAATAGTTTTGGGCTGACCACCTTTGGCATGAGCTGCGGCGGCAATGACATACTTAGGTTGGATGACTTCATCAAAAGCAAGAAATTCTTCACAAGTGACTTTAGCCAGTGGTTTTTTGGTACTGTCTACCTTAGCGGCAGGTGCAGGTGTTGTTACTGGCGTTGTAGCTGGGGTGGGTTCGGTAGTTGGTGCAGGAGCAGTTTTGCCTGCTTCTAAAGATGTGTTTGGCTCATTATCGACCGCAAAAATAGCGGTAGAACTGATTAACAGTACCGAAGCGATAAAACCAATTGTAGTGTGTTTTCTGTTCATACATTCATCCTTTATCGGTTAGTGTTGAAGTTGCGGATATCAATACCAAAATATCCACACTTTCATTATTGCACCAGAAAAAGATGTTGTCACGTCGGGAACTTATCAAATTGGAGTACAAACCCAGGTTTGTACTCCGTCTCGAAAAAGTAGTGCGTTACTCTTTCGCTTTTCCAGCAGGTTTAATCAAGCGAATGCCCAATTCTTTCAACTGTTCATCGGTGACAACCGCTGGTGCGCTGACTAATGGACACGCGGCGGATTGGGTTTTTGGGAAGGCAATCACATCACGAATTGAAGTAGAGCCAGTCATTAACATCACTAAACGGTCTAAACCAAACGCCAAACCACCGTGCGGAGGCGCACCGTATTTCAACGCATCTAACAAGAAGCCGAATTTTTCTTGCGCTTCTTCATCACCAATGCCTAGCAACTCAAACACAGTTTTTTGCATGGCAGGACGGTTAATACGAATCGAACCGCCGCCGACTTCGGTGCCGTTTAACACTAAATCGTAAGCGCGTGACAGCGCAGTCGCAGGATTTGCGACCAATTCTTCTACCGAACAGCTAGGGGCGGTGAATGGGTGATGAATAGCATTATAACGTTCGGTTTTTTCGTCCCAGTCGAACATCGGGAAATCGACTACCCAAACAGGTTTCCATTCGCCTTGTAGCATATTGAGGTCGTGACCTAATTTAACGCGCAACGCGCCCATTGCTTCGTTGACGATGCTGGCTTTATCCGCGCCAAAGAAAATTAAATCGCCGTTTTGCGCGCCTGTTTTTGCCATTACGCTAGCCCATACTTCAGCAGGGGCGAATTTAACAATCGGTGATTGCAAGCCATCAATACCCGCCGCTAAATCGTTGACTTTAATATAAGCCAAGCCTTTCGCGCCATAGATGCTGACGTATTTGGTTAAATCTTCAATGTCTTTACGGCTTAAATCGCCCGCATTCGGTACGCGCATTGCCACGACGCGCCCTTTAGGGTCTTTAGCGGGTGTGGAGAAGACTTTAAAATCAACCAACTTCATGTCGTCGGCTATATCCACCAATTCCAACGGAATACGCAAATCAGGGCGGTCGATACCGTAACGTGATACCGCTTCGGCATGAGTCATGCGCGGGAACTGCTCAGGCAATTTTACGTCGATAATTTTGGCAAATAATTGACGAATCATTTCTTCCATGACATTCATGATTTCATGTTCAGTCATGAACGAGGTTTCAATATCGAGCTGAGTAAATTCAGGCTGACGATCAGCGCGTAAATCTTCGTCACGGAAACAACGCACCACTTGATAATAACGGTCAAAACCTGCCACCATCAAAATTTGTTTATAAAGTTGTGGCGATTGTGGCAAGGCGAAAAATGAATTTTCATGCGTACGACTAGGCACGATGTAATCGCGTGCGCCTTCTGGCGTGGCTTTAGTCAAATATGGCGTTTCGATTTCAAAAAATTCATTGTCATCGAGGAAATTACGCAACACGCGCGTAACATCACGGCGCACCCGCATTTTTTCCTGCATAGCGACACGGCGTAAGTCGATGTAACGGTATTTTAAACGCAGCTCTTCATTAACTTCGATGTCGCTTTCAACAGGAAACGGCGGTGTTTCCGATTCGTTTAACACGTCGATTTCTTTGGCTAAGATTTCAATCGCGCCAGAGTGCATATTGGCGTTAATCGTACCTGCTGGACGGTCACGCACTACGCCTGAAATTCTCAGCACATATTCACTACGAACGTGTTCAGCGGCTGTAAAGGCTTCGGCATAATCGGGATCAACCACCACCTGCACCAAACCCGCACGGTCGCGTAAATCAATAAAAATAACACCGCCGTGATCGCGTCGTCTATGTACCCAACCGCAGATAGAAACGGTTTCGCCCAGTTGTTGTGTGTTCAGTTCTCCGCACTTGTGAGTACGCATAAGGTTTCCTTGTTGGTAAAAATAAAATAGGTTGGTGAATTATAGCGTTCCAACGCGCTATGTTGGAATGCAGTTTTAGTTATAGGATGTGCCGACGATAGGAGGCGCATCAATTGCGAATGAATGATGCGCTTCGTACTTCAGCGCATCCTATCGATGCTGAGTTATTATGTAGTTACCATTTGATGATAACTGAAATAAATATTTCCTGTTTGTGACGCATGGCGTTTTTTGCGACAAAGCAAGCTGGTGAAATCAATACGTTCTTCAAGTACAGCCATGAGATCACTGCCATCCATCAAAATGATTGCGGCACCTCCCGCTTGGTGGGCAGCAACTCCTTCTTGAGAGAAAGTATTAATTGATAAAAATACTCCAAGAGTATTTTCAAGTTTGGTTCTTACTTTGTCTGAAAAAATGGCTAAATCAGCTTTATTGACAGGTTCTTTTTGCCATTTAGCTTCAAAAAGATACTCGGTTCCTTCAAGTGAAAATGCTCCATCAATCTGCTCACCCAAATTTTTAAATGAGGCTTTGGGGTCAAGGTCAAATAAATAAAATAACTCATACATGATTTTTCAAGCTCGAATCCTCGTCCTTGAGCATTGCTAGAGCTTACCAATGTCATATATTCATTTTTAATAACTTCCAGTTTTTCTCTAACCGCTTTATTTTCTTTTAGTTTATTAGCTGCTTGCTCTTGACGTTTTTTGACCTTTTCTTGTTCTTTTTTTTCATCTTGATGTGGTTCAACAAATTTTTTTAATTGAGTTACTGCATCTTTTGCTTTTTTAGCTTTTTGCGAACTATCGTCAATTTGATTGAGATGGGAAAAATCAGTCATTTTACAGATTTCATTACATATTTTGGTTAAGTCAGCAATATATTTGCTTGGATTGGCAACTAAAAAATCTATAACATCAGATGCTATTTGGTGTTTGTAATTTTCCCAATTGAAATTATTCAAAATGGCTGGAGTCGATAGGCATAATTGAAGAAATTCGCGTAAGTTGCGTTTATACCAATAGATGGAGCAAAGTGCTTCTTTGAGTGCGATTATAGCCGCTGGTGAAAGTTGTTGTGCCAAGTGTAACTCCTTAAAATAAGCCCCCGTGCCAAGCCTGATAAGATGCACCGAGGAATGAAGCCGCGTAAGTTGCGCTGGTGATAGCTAACCCAACAAACACCGAATATGTTGGGTTGCCAAAAAGCGGCAACCCAACCTACTAAAATATTTCATCGTTCCAACGCTCTGCGTTGGAATGCCTAAGTTGACGCTCCAGCGTCTTCCTGTACACGCAACGCCAGAGCGTTGCAGGATGAGTTCCCACGCTGGATCGCTGGGAACTATGAATTATGGCTATTTTAATTTTTCGGGCAACTGCTGGTATTGCAGGCACTGCTGGGTGCTGATGCTTCACCTGCGACATTTTTCTTCGTGCCGCTTTTAAAATCAGTTTCATACCAGCCACTACCTTTTAAACGAAAACCTGCGGCTGAGATTTTTTTCATCAATTCAGGTTTAGTACACGCGGGACAAACAATGAGTGGTGCATCACTCAGCTTTTGTAATGCCTCATGCTGATGACCGCAAGATTGGCATTGATATTCATAAATTGGCATAACTGACTCCGTAAAAAACAGCAGATATAGAGGTTGGTGTTAGTTTTTCAACACACTTACCTATAGAATAACGGGCTATTTTACAGATTTACGGCTTAACAATGAAAACATTAACGATTACTCGCCCCGATGATTGGCATACACACGTCAGAAATGGCGCGATTTTAAAGACAGTTTTGCCGCACACAGCCGCTCAATTTGCGCGGGCGATTATTATGCCTAATTTGAAACCGCCAGTCATAACAGTAGCGCAAGCCTTAAATTATCGGGAAGAAATTTTATCGGCATTGCCCAAAGATGCGAATTTTACCCCGTTGATGACCTTATATTTAACTGCCGCCACCACGGTGGAAGACATTAAAGCCGCTGCCGATTGTGAACACGTTCATGCGTTCAAATTATACCCTGCGGGTGCAACGACTAATTCCGATGCAGGTGTAGCGAATATCGCGACGATTTATCCGTTATTGGCAGCAATGGAAAAATATGAGTTACCGTTGTTATTACATGGTGAAGTAACGGATGAAACCTGTGATATTTTTGATAGAGAGCGCGTGTTTATTGAGCGTCATTTAACGGCTATCACACGGGATTTTCCTAATTTACGCGTGGTGTTGGAACACGTTACCACTAGCGAAGCGGTGCAATTTGTCGAATCAGCGGGTGAGAATGTGGCGGCAACCATTACTCCGCAACACTTGCTATTTAATCGTAATGCGATTTTAGCAGGCGGCATACGTCCACATTATTACTGTCTGCCTATTCTTAAGCGTGAACAACATCGCCTTGCATTGGTTAAAGCAGCAACCAGCGGTAATGCTAAATTCTTTTTAGGCACAGACACCGCGCCGCACTTAACGCATACCAAAGAAAATGCCTGTGGTTGTGCAGGTTGTTACAGTGCGTTTGCGGCAATAGAGTTGTATGCCGAGGCGTTTGAGCAAGTAAACGCATTGGATAAATTAGAAGGCTTTGCCAGTTTTTATGGGGCAGATTTTTATCGCTTGCCCAGAAATACCGACACCATCACCTTAGAAAAACAGACGTGGACTATACCCAGTGCTTATGGTGACATTACGCCGTTAAAAGCAGGGGAAGATTTGAGCTGGAAACTGATTAACAGCTAGAGACTTACACCGCAACGTCTACACTGCATGGCACACCGTAACTGCATTCCCACGCGGCGCGTGGGAACGAAAAATATTTTTATTACTTGGACTAAAATCACCTTAATGGATAACCCAATCATCCCGCTAGAAAAACGCTTTAGAGGTTATTTGCCTGTTGTTATCGACATTGAAACCGCAGGCTTTAATCCCAAAAAAAATGCTTTATTAGAAATTGCCGCTGTGATTGTTGAACTGAACAGCGATTGTGAACTGCACATTACTGAACACTATACAACCCACGTTATACCGTTTAAAAATGCTGAATTGGATGAGGCGGCACTTAAATTTAATGGTATAGACCCTTATCATCCCTTTCGTATGGCGATTGATGAAAAAGACGCACTGGAGATGATGTTTAAACCGATTAGAGCGGCGATTAAGCGTAATAACTGCACAAAAGCAATTTTAGTAGGACATAATCCCGCGTTTGATATTGCCTTTTTAAATGCGGCGATTCATCGCACACAAATAAAACGTAGTCCGTTTCATCCGTTTAGCACTTTTGATACGGCGACCTTAGGCGGTTTGGCGTATCAACAAACGGTATTGGCAAAAGTGGCACAAGCGGCGGGTATGGAGTGGGATAACGAGAAAGCCCATTCTGCGTTATATGATGCGGAAAAAACGGCAGAATTATTTTGTAAAATTGTGAATCGTTGGAAACATCTGGAAGCGAAAGACGCGTAAATGCTGTGTAGACGCGACGTTAGTCGCGCCTATCACTATAAGGCAAGACTATTGACTATTGTGCCGCTGCTAATCCTAACAAGTGAACTAACTCACCTTTGGTATACAAGTCGGTAACAATGTCACAACCGCCAACCAACTGTCCGTTAATATAAAGCTGCGGATAAGTTGGCCAATGTGAATATTCTTTCAGTGCTTCACGCAATTCGGGGTCTTCAAAAATATTCACTGCTAAATATTTTGCATTGCAGGCGGCTAACACTTGTACGGTTTGCCCAGAAAAACCACATTGTGGAAAATCGGGTGTACCTTTCATATATAAAACCACGGGGTTGTTTTCCAGTTGATCTTTGATTCTTTCTATAACGCTCATAAGAGTAACCACTTAATAATTAATAAATAAAAACCCACTAAGTTTATCAACTTTAGGCACACTTTGCCAATGTGTGGTTTATAGTGATTGTATACGCAAATTGTACAGACCTTGTGATACAGCGTCTGTACGATGTTAATTAGGTTTATCAATACAATGAAATACAGGTTGAACCATGAATACTGATGATATTGCTAGAGTAAAAGACTATTTACTTAATTTACAAGACCATATTTGTACGGCGTTAGAGGGCGAAGAACCTAACGTACGTTTTGTTGAAGATAAGTGGCAACGTGCAGAAGGTGGCGGTGGTAGAACGCGCGTGATAAAAGATGGAGAAGTATTTGAACAAGGTGGGGTAAATTTTTCCCATGTAACAGGCTTTAAATTACCACCGTCCGCTACGGCTAAACGTCCTGAATTAGCTAATCGGCAATTTCAAGCAATGGGTGTGTCATTAGTGATTCATCCTAAAAATCCCTACGTTCCTACTTCACACGCCAATGTACGCTTTTTAATTGCTGAAAAAGAAGGTGAACCTAGTATTTGGTGGTTTGGTGGTGGTTTTGATTTAACGCCGTATTATCCATTTAAAGAAGATGTACTGCATTGGCATCAAACCGCGCTGGTAGCGTGTCAACCCTTTGGTAAGTCTGTCTATCCTCGTTATAAAAAGTGGTGTGATGAGTATTTTTTTCTACCACATCGCAATGAAACACGCGGTGTGGGTGGTTTATTTTTTGATGATTTAAATGAAGGTGGTTTTGAACAGTGTTTTGAGTTTATGCGTAGCGTAGGCGATCATTACATTCAAGCCTATTTGCCCATTATACAAAAACGCAAAGACACACCATACAGTACCAAAGAGCGTAATTTTCAACTGTATCGTCGTGGGCGTTATGTGGAATTTAATTTCATTTATGACCGTGGCACGTTGTTCGGTTTGCAATCAGGGGGAAGAACGGAATCTATTTTAATGTCCATGCCACCTGTCGCGCACTGGCAATATAATTGGCAACCTGAACAAGGCAGTGCGGAAGCCGAATTGTATGAAACCTATTTGAAACCACAAAATTGGCTAGGCATTTGAACGGTGAAATTACATATTGGCGGCAAGCAAGTCAAAGATGGCTGGAAAATTTTAAACATTCAAGCAGGCGAGGGTGTTGATTTTGTTGGCGATATTAGCGATTTAAGCCAATTTTCTGAGGGGAGTATTGATGCGATTTATGCCAGTCACGTTTTTGAACATGTTCCGCAACGCCTATTTTTCATTACACTCACAGACATATTGAGAGTGTTAAAAAAGCAGGGAAAATTTTATATTTCAGTACCTGACATGGATGTTCTTTGTCGCTCTTTTTTAGACCCAAACCGAACACCAGCACAAAAACATCATATTGTAAGGATAATGTTTGGTGGACAAACGGATGAATTTGATTTCCATTATTTTGGCTGGAATGAATTATTGTTAACCGATATTTTAACGAAAGTAGGATTTTCAACTTTAGAAAGAGTGCTCTCACTCAAGCTGTTTGATGATACCAGTGACTATGCACCTTATGGCGAGCCTATCAGTCTTAATATGATTGCCACGAAGTAAAAGCCATTGCATTCAGCCTGTAAGCTGTTCTGCTACAGGCTGAAATTATGACTATTTTATGATATTAATCGTCATCGGATAACGCCACAGTTCACCGTTATTTGCCTTGATGCCACCAATAATGGGAAATACAACGGCAAGAATGCCCAAAATCATCAGCATTGGAAAACCAATAATCACGAAGAGCAATACCGAACAAATCGCGCCGTAAATAAGTTCTGAAATAATCCAGTTGATTACAATTTTTCCATGCTCATCCAGTATCGGATATTCTTCTTTTTTAGTTTGCCAAATGATAATAGGGGCTATTAAGCCGATGAGCGGAATAATGTAGCCCGCTAATTGTGATAAATGTAAAAACATAGCCCATTGTCGAGCTTGTTGTTCATCTGGGTCGTGTTGATTGTTTTGATATTTTGAAATATCCACTTGATGTCTCCTGCTTTATTGATGTCTAACAGTGGTGTGATTGCCTTGTGATAGGCGCGTTTTGAAATTACACAATCCCATTTTAAATAGCAAGTTATTATAGGCAAACTGTATTTAAATAATAACAAGGATTTTTTATGTTAAAAAACGATCTTATTTTGCATCATGCCAGTTTTGTGGTGGCGAATACTGAAGCCTCACTGGCATTTTATTCGGGCGTTTTGGGTTTACAACAAATGGAACGACCTGATTTAGGCTTTAAAGGTGCGTGGTTACGATTAGGGGAGCAACAACTGCATTTACTGGAGTTGCCCAATATGGATCCGACGACAGGTCGTCCAGCACATGGCGGACGCGATCGCCATGTGGCATTAAGCACTGCCGCACTTGATCCTGTTAAAGAAAGCCTAGAACAGGCGGGTGTGCCTTACACGCTCAGTATCTCAGGGCGGCGGGCATTATTTTGTCGTGATCCAGATGGTAATGCGATAGAGATTTTAGAGCGGTAATCGCTAATCGGTTTCGTTTAATAGCTGCCATGCAGCGTGATACTTAGCCACTCGCGCTAAATCGATTTCGCTTAAGGTCAATAAACGTAGTACGTTAATATTGTCTTCTATATCCGCTATCTTAACTTTACGCGCGAGGGTGTTTTGTTTAGCTCTTAAAACAAAGGCTTGGTAATTTTCGCCCGTTTGTTTAGTTAGACATAACACCGCGTCAACCACGTCACTAGGAATACCTTCTGCCAATAAATCAGCAGCGGTAATGTCTGAATCTTCAATAACATCATGTAATAAAGCCGCTGCCATTTCAGTGTCCGTGGACATTTTTGCCATGAGTCTAAGCGGATGGTGAATATATGCTCGTCCCGCTTTATCGGTTTTTCCCGTATAAGCGCGAAGGGCAATAGCTAATGAGGTTTCGATGAGTGCCATGATGATGAAAACGCTTGGTAGTACGCAAATAGGAGTGATATGGTTGCACAGACGTTGCATCGCAACGTCTCTACGAGTCGCTTTTTTATATCAAACTTTAGTAACTATCCGCATCGGTTATATTTTGCACTTCCCGACTACGCTTTCTTTTAAATGTCCACATTTTCAGGGCGTTGCCTTTAACGACTTGTTGCTCTTTGACTGATTGCAGAGCAGCAACAATCAGTTGACAATTATTTTTTGCGTCTTCCAATGACAGCAATGGGGCTTTGCCTTCTAACACGCATTGACTGAAATGCTCTACTTCCAACAAAAAATGATTAGCAGGTGGTAGTTGTTCTTCTGCGTGTTGTCCATCGTCACTCCACCATGAAATGATGGGGGTATCGGTAGGCATAGCCCAAACGTTGTGGCATTTTATACCGCCTTTTGTGCCGATAATTTCATATTCACAACGTCTTGCCCGTTCAAAGCTAAAATCGAAGTGTGCAAATTTACCGTCACCAAAATCAATAATGCCGCTACTGATAATATCTGCACCGCTGGCAACGTGTTTTGCAAGTGCGGTGATGGCAACAGGTTCTTGATTGAAAAATAACCGAGTGCAATGAATGGCATAACAGCCTATATCCCACATTGCCCCACCGCCATTTTCAACACTTTCGGTTAAGCGGTACATTCTTTCAGGACGCATCATAAAAGAAAAACTGCTACGGACTGAACGGACTTCGCCAATAAGACCAGATTGTATTAATGCTTGTACGTGTGCGTGTTGGGGATGAAAGCGGTACATAAAACCTTCCATGACGGCGACGTTATGTTCTTGGGCGGCAATGAAAATAGACTCGATAGCCGCTACACTCAATGCCATTGGTTTTTCACACAATACATGCTTACCCAGTTTGATAGCACGCAATGCCCATTCAGCGTGTTCGTAATTGGCAAGCGGAATATATACGGCATCTATATTAGGGTCATTGAGTAAGGCTTCACGATCACTATATATACGAACATTTTGTTGGTCTGGCGCGTATTTTTCCAACGTTTGCGCCGCCGCATTAGGACGACGACTAGCAATGGCAACCAATTCTGTGTTGGATGCACCCGCAATGGCAGGCATTAAACGTTCATTGATGCGTGCCGCACCTAAAATGCCCCAGCGTAATTTTGATTTGTCATTCATTCGAGCTACCTTTTTGGTTGATGATTCTAATCTTGACGTTATAGCAATTACCGCCCCATAGAAGCAAGTAACGATTTTTATAATCGCTTTGTAGGTTATCTTGAATGATGAATGACCAAGAATTTTTAACCGTTATTTCGGACAGCCTTCTAATTTATAAATAGCATAGCCTTGCGCGGTTATTTGCGCTCTTAATTCTTCAGGTGCTTCAATGCTGTGACAAAAATAACAGTTGCCTGAAGTGATAGTTGCATTAGTTTCACCGATACTTTGTAACCATTTTTGCGCGTATTCCAAGGCTTTTTGCTGATCTTGTTCATCGAGTATCACATCAAAGTGTATAATCTTGCCTTGAGTTGTTTTTGCATAGGTATCAAATACATGAGAAATAGGCATAAGAACTCCTTTAAAAAATCGGTATTTAACAGAACGCGTAGCAAATTATTAACCTAATTTACTCACTAAGCATAATAATGTCGATTCGACACCTAATAATAGGGTAGACTATATTTTAGTGTCAACTTAATTAATCACGCTCAGTATAGGTTCTATGGAAGCAGTTGATGTATTTGATTTGATTGAACGTATGGCGGCATTAATTCGTTCAGAAGAACGTAAAAAATGCGCTGAATTGGGATTGCAACCTGTGCATTTGCAAGTATTGGATTATTTATCACGTTGCAATCGTTATAGTGATACGCCCGCCGCACTGACTAAATATTTAGGCATGACGCGGGGTACGGTTTCGCAAACCTTGTTGTTATTGGAAAAAAAAGGCTATGTGAAAAAAACCGCTGATAGCGCAGATCGGCGCGTAGTGCATCTGAGTTTGTTGCCCGAAGGCGAGATGATGTTAAAACAAGCGCGGCAATCGGAGTTGTTTAAACAGGCTTCGTTAATCTTTAAAGAAAACGAGTTTGTGAATCATGAAATAATTTTTGTCAAGGCACTGATGGCATTGCAAAAAGCTAATCGTTCAGAATCGTTTGGTTTATGCAAGTCCTGTCAATATTTTACTCAATTGCCCACAGGTTTTCAGTGTAACTTAACTAAAGAATTACTCAGTCAAAGTGACAGTGAGAAAATATGCCAAGAGCATAGTCTTTTTTAGTAACCACGGTAGACAGCGGTATTTTTTATGAATATTAACACTATTTTTTATCTCATTTTTATGACTTTTGGAACTATTACCGTCAGCCACGCGGCGGAACAAAAAACTTTGCTAGCTTGCCCAAATAGCCCTAATTGTGTGTCTAGTTTAGCCACCGATAAGGCGCATTTTATTGCACCCTTTAAAATTGTTGGGGCAATTGATACCGCTAGTTTAGCGGTAAAAAACGCGCTGCTAAATCAACCTCGCACAGTGATTACACAGGAAACGGAAAATACACTTCATGCAGAAGCGACTTCGCTGATTTTTCGGTTTGTTGATGATGTGGATGTACTATTGGATAGCGAGGCACGTTTGTTTCATATTCGTTCAGCTTCGCGTGTCGGTTATGGGGATTTTGGTGTCAATCGTAAACGGGTGGAGAAATTACGCTTGCAGTTAAAAGCAGCGGGTGTGATTGAATAAATACACTGAAATAGTTGTATTGTAAATTTGCGATTGAACCTCCTTGGATTCCGAAGGGTATTTCCCATAGTGATTGCTCAAGTCCGAATCAATGCCTTTCTTCTTTGGAATCGGAGATATAAAACCTATTCATTTGGTGTGTTTTACGGCAACAAACAAGTAACACCAAAACAAAATTACGCCTAAGGCTGCACCAAAGACATTAGCGATAGCATCATCATAAGAAAACTGCCGTGTTGCCGTAAACCAAAACTGGCAATATTCCAATAATACGCCTACAAAGGAACAAGCCAGCAATACCATTAATGAAACCACCCACTGCTGTTTATGAAACCTGCATGCGCTCATGAGCAACAAGGACAATAAACCATAAGCTACTGCATGATCAATCTTATCCCAAGCAATATTTCCGATCGCCAGACTAGAATCTGGATGTAATCATGGGTTAAGACTTAAAAAAGCCAAAATAGCAAAATAAATGGATACTACACGTATTGTATTTAAGTTCATTTGAATAACTAAAGCTCTATTGTTTTTTGAAAACCATCAATAGGGACAGCAATAACTGGTTCCATATAAAACGCGATGTTCGACTTTTAAAATAGAACTAAGCGATCCAATTGAAGAAACCTCTGTCCTAGCAATGGTTTAAAAAAAAGCCGACGGTATGAGTAAGTAATTTGCGGATAAAGCAATTGGCTAGATGCCAGCCAGGGGTTACGCGCCCTGACTTTATTTAAGTCATTTCACGACTATCAATGGCAGTGAAGCTGCACACATGATTAGAAAAAGGCGACTTTTAGATGAAAGTATACCTGTTTATTAGCAGTTTATGGCTTTAGTAGAGCAATTTTTCCCACAGATAAGTGCGACTTTATGCTTTATGAATATTTACAATAGAATCAAAAAAACGCCAACATCAAGGTTTTGATGTTGGCGTTCAAGCAAACGTTATTTATTGATTTTAAGTGCTAAAAAGGCAGGACTGCCACGATGCTGAATTAAAATCGCAATTGATTTATCAACAGGTAGTTTTTTAATGACTTTATCAAAATCATCCACGCCATTGATGGGTTCATTTTGAATGCGTAAAATTACATCACCACGAGAAATACCTGCGTCTTTAGCGACTCCTTTTTCGACTTCACGAATTAATACACCGCCTTTAGGGACTTGTAAGGCTTCTCTTTCTTCCGCACTTAGTTCGCTGACTTTAATGCCCAGTTTATTAGCTGGCTTAGCTTCTACTTTGGTTTTAGTGACTTTTTTATCTTGGTCGGGTAATAATCCCACTTTGAAGGTCACAGTTTTGGTTTCGCCTTGGCGAATGAGTTTTAAGGTCGCTTCCTTATTAATGGGCGTAACGCCAACCATCGGTGGTAAATCACCTGAAGTCTCAACGGGTTGACCATTAAATTCAGTAATAATGTCACCGATTTGTATATCAGCATGGGCAGCTGGGCTATCGGGTACGATTCTAGCCACTAACGCGCCTTGGGGTTTTTTCATACCAAATGATTCAGCTAATTTACGCGTGACATCTTGTATTTGTACGCCTAACCAGCCATGTGTCGCTTTACCTGTGGTTTTTATTTGCTCAACGACATTCATTACTACGTCCATCGGAATAGAGAATGACAGCCCCATAAACCCGCCCGTGCGGCTGTAAATCTGCGAGTTAATGCCAACGACTTTGCCATCCATGTTAAACAAGGGTCCCCCTGAGTTACCTGGATTAATGGCGACATCGGTTTGAATAAACGGCACATAGTTACCACCTGGTAGGCTTCGACCTTTGGCACTGACGATACCTGCGGTGGCTGATTGTTCAAAGCCAAATGGTGAACCAATGGCTAATACCCATTCACCGACTTTCAGTTGTTCAGGTGAACCAATAGTGACAGCGGGTAAGTCAGTTGCATCGACTTTTAACACGGCTACATCAGTACGCGCATCAGAACCAATTAGTTTGGCAACTAATTCTCTGCGATCAGACAGCTTGACGATAATTTCATCAGCGTTTTTGACCACATGATGATTGGTTAACACATAACCATCTTTGGAAATAATAAAACCCGAACCTAACGATTGCGCGTCTTCATCACCGCCTTCATCTTCACCGTCACCTTCTCCGTCAGGATTTTTATAAAAGTGTTTAAACAATTCCTCCATTTCGGGAGGCAACCCTTCGGGAAGCTGAGGTTCTTTTCCACTGAGTACTTCATCGGGTTTGGCTTTTTGCGTGGTGCTAATATTAACGACCGACGCGCCATTGGTTTTTACCATTTCAGTGAAATCGGGCAATTGAGCCAATACTTGTTGGCTAAATAGCACCAGTAAAAATAAATACCATCTGATAATTTTGAACATAAAATCTCCGTTTTTTAACAGGATAAATAGTTTATTGTAATAAATAACCATCGGAAGGCTGATGCGGCAACCCATCAATAGGTGTTTGCTGAATTTCTTGTTGAATGCGCATGGCAAAATCAATTGAAATCCATAAAAAATCATCGGTTTTTATCGCATGACTAACTGCTGCATAACGCTTCAATTTGTCTTTCAAGTCAGGTTGTTCTGTGATTGTTTTTAGTAAATGTAAGGTTTCATCATGGCTTAGATCATCATCTAAGAATCGGGAAATTTTTTCAGTCATCGAAAATTACCATATATGAGTAAAGGGGTTAATTCATGGTCAATGGCTTCACGCGCTCTAAAAATACGCGAGCGTACAGTGCCAACGGGACAATCCATTGCTTGTGCAATTGCTTCATAACTCAAACCATCAAATTCACATAGCGTAATGGCTATGCGCATTTCTTCAGGTAAATTATCAATGGTTTTTTTGATGGTAGTCAGTATTTCCTGATTTAACAACTGCGTTTCTGGTGTTTCCATGTCTTGTAGCTGAAGCAAGTTTTCAACGACTTCAGCCGTTTGAATATCGACTTGATAATTGGAATGTCGCCTTGATCGAGTCACCAAATCATTTTTCGCCGTATTAACAGCAATACGGTATAACCAAGTATAAAAAGCAGCGTCACCTCGAAAGCTGTGTATTGCTCGATAGGCTTTAATAAAGACCTCCTGAGCCACATCTTGCGCGTCGCTAACGTCTTTCACATAACGGTTAACCAATTGAATGATTTTATGTTGGTATTTGATGACCAGAAAGTCAAATGCCGACTTATCACCGTGCTGCACGCGCAACACCAGTTCTCGATCCAATTGTTCACTATTTTTCGGGTAACTATTCACTGGAGTGATGTATGGGCTATGTGGACAACATTAAACGGCATAAGTTCTTATCCACAAAAATTGTGTTATCGCGCTAAAAAGCGTTATTATCCTCAAACGGTGCAAACTAAGCCACCCCCATTCACTAAACCGATCTGCTTTTTTATGTCTGACTCAAAAAATTACGATGTTCTTATTATTGGCAGTGGTGGAGCTGGCTTAAGTTTAGCTCTAAAACTAGCCGATCATTCAGTCCGTGTTGCCGTGTTATCAAAATTCGCCTTAACGGCTGGCAGCACTTACTATGCACAAGGCGGCATATCGGCTGTTTTCGATGCTGACGATTCCATTGAATCACATATTGACGATACGCTTGATGCAGGTGCAGGCTTGTGTGATGTCGATATAGTTAGGCTGACGGTCACGCATGGTAAAAAATCCATTAATTGGTTACGCGAACAAGGCGTGGCATTTACGGAAGAACAAACCGCTGACGGCAAAAAACAATTGCATCTTAACCGTGAAGGCGGACATTCACATCGGCGTATCGTGCATACAGCGGATGCCACAGGCAAAGCGGTGTCGTTATCACTTATTGACCGCGCTAGAGAACACAGCAACATTGAATTATTTGAGCATCATAATGTTGTCGAGCTGATTACCAGACCTACGTCTGATAAGACCAGCAAACGAGTAGTAGGTGCTTATGTATTAGATTCCAAGCAACAACAAGTTAAAACGTTCACTGCACGCGTGGTGGTATTGGCTACAGGTGGCGCGAGTAAAGTGTATTTGTATAGCACCAATCCGCAAAGCGCGACAGGCGATGGTATTGCCTTAGCGTGGCGTGCAGGTTGTCGAGTCAGTAATATGGAATTCATGCAATTCCATCCAACTTGTTTATACCATCCACATGCACAATCTTTTCTTATTAGCGAAGCCGTTAGAGGTGAGGGCGGTAAATTAATTTTGCCTGATGGATCGCCTTTTATGCAAAAGTTTGATTCACGAGCTGAATTAGCCCCGCGTGATATTGTTGCAAGAGCCATCGACCACGAAATAAAAAAACGCGGTATAGACTGTGTGTATCTCGATATTAGTCATAAGCCAGAATCATTTATTCGTGAGCATTTTCCGAACATTTACGAAACTTGTCTTAAATACGATATAGATATTACTAAACAACCGATTCCTGTGGTGCCAGCCGCGCATTATACTTGCGGTGGTGTATTGGTTGACAGTTATGCGCGTACCAACATTAACAATCTTTATGCAATTGGTGAAGTAGCGTGTACGGGTTTGCATGGTGCAAATCGTATGGCAAGTAATTCATTACTGGAATGTTTGGTATTTGCAGAGCGTGCTAGTGAAGATATTTTGCAAACATTGGACACTATTACTCCCGTGCCTGCGATTGCCGACTGGGATGAATCCCAAGTCAGCGATTCGGATGAAGAAGTCGTCGTCTCACACAACTGGGATGAATTACGGCGTTTTATGTGGGATTATGTTGGTATTGTCAGAACTGACAAACGCCTTGATCGCGCCATGAATCGCGTTGACTTACTTAAAAAAGAAATTGCTGAATATTACGGTCATTTCCGCGTTACCAGTGATTTGCTGGAGTTACGCAATTTAGTCATCGTGGCTGAATTAATCATCCGTTGCGCTAAGCAGCGCAAAGAAAGCCGTGGCTTACACTACACTTTAGACTATCCAGAAACCGATGATAGCCAACCTGCACAAAACACTATTTTAACACCGTAGGGTTTACGTTTAATGCAATAACAGGTGTTCAATAGCTTTAACTATTTCACGCCTGCTGCGTTTATTTTTCGTGCTGTTGGCGTTTTTCGTGGACAGTGATTTATCATTATCGCTTTAGCAACAATGCTTGTAGGTCTTTCGCTGCTTTTTCACACGCTTTCGCTGACTGTGCCACACGGTTTTGTAATAACAGGCTGGCACTTGAGCCTTCACTATCTAGTGTGGCGTATTCATTCAATGCTTCACACTTTTTCTGCATACTTTGTTCTGCCTGCAATAAAGCATCCATATTGGCAGGTTTATCATCACTATCAGCTAATGCCATCATTTGGCTAGTCATACTATTTTGCAATTTGAACACGCTCTCTACATAGCGAGTGAATTCTTCGCGTGTTTGACCATTTTCACCATAACCACTAAAAAAAGGCAGTGAGCAACCTGATAAAATCACTGTCATCAACAAACCTGTTAAGCCGCATCGACTCATTGATTTTCTATTCCATTTTGTCATTTGAAATTTCATACTGCTACGTTAGCCTCGTTGATTAAAGTGCCAATATACTATAAATAGAGACTGTTTAAGTACAAAAAGAACAAAAAACCGTCATTTTATAAGGTTTTAGTGCATTAAAACCGCTTTAATATTAGCGTCGTTTTTTGTATTATCCAAATACTGCTAGGTGTATACTCAATAGAGTTTTACCTATACATAATCAGAAATAACCAGCAAGCACAGGCGCAAAACCATGACTGAAAAAACTGTGAGTAAATACCTTCTAAACCTCGAAAAACACTTCGCCAATGACAGCCCCGTGTTACTGAAAGCCACAAAGCTCTTTCAGGAACTTGATCAACTTGAGTTTGATCTAGGGTTACTTGAGACGGATGACACCACTGCGTCGAGAGGTTCATGGTGGCCTATTATTAGTTTAATGGGTGGTAATTCAACCGCAAAATCCAGATTTATTAATAAGTATCTCGGCACTGAGGAGCTGACCGCAGGCATTCAGACAGCCGCGCATAAATTTACGGTGTTACTACATAACAACCAACCTAATTCAGTCACGTTACCTGGAACGGCACTGGATGTTGATCATCGTTATCCGTTTTACCAAATCAGCCAAAAAATCGAACAACAACAAAAAGGCGAAGGCAGTCGTATTAATGCCTATCTGGAATTAAAAACCATTCATAGCGATCGGTTAAAAGGTAAATTATTTGTTGATGCGCCTAATATGAGTGGCTCACAAACAACGCCAATTGATTCATTGTTAACCAAACACATCATTGAACATTCTGATTTAGTATTGGTGTTTGCCGATGTATTTGAGAATATCACACCATTGGTTAATGAACTCATTCAACAAATTATTATTCACCAAGATACCAATAAATTTCTTTTTATTGTCGATCAACCTGCTGCCTTTGCAAGTCCTGCTAGTAGTCATGATTTAATTGCCGCGACGCAAAGAAAATTATTTGATTTAGGAATTAATGCAGGGCAGTTCATTGCGATTTCCAGCCAACAAAATGATTTTACTGAAATAGAACAGCGCATGGCTAACGTCGATAATGACCGCTCCTACCGCGTCCTGAATTATCTGGAAAGAAGTATTCATGACCTTCAAGATATTGTTATTGCCGAAGTCAGAAAAGACCTTGTGGTATGGAAAGAACGTTCCAATATGACCACGCTGATTATTCTTGGTTTTGTCGCTTTCCTTGCCGTATTGCTTGAGGTAGAAATAGGGTTATTGGATTTTTTACTCGATCCTATCATCGGTCCAATCATTATTATCAGCCTGATAGCGATTATGCTACCGTTACACTTAATGATTAGTAAGCTGCAAGCAAAATTTATTGTCACTCGCTTGAGCGTACGCCAAAAAGAACTGGGTCTAATGGAAAATTTAGCTAATCTTTTTGAAAGAAATATAACTATTGGGCGTATGTTATTGCCTGTGAGTGAACCTGTCGGTTGGAACAAAAAAACCAAAGCCCGTTTAGCGCAGTTACTGGAAAAAACTAAACAATTAGTACAGTCACTCAATGATGACTTTGGTAGCTATGATGAACAATCGTTAAAAGACTACTTAGATTCAATCAAATAGTTTTAACGAGTGACTCTCGTCATGTTGGATACTGTAAAACGCTATTTTCGCTTATGCTGGTTTGATGCGAACCCGCTGGATTTAATTGAATCAGTGAATTTTCTAAAACTGAATGTATTTGTTTTTGGAGTAGCGCAGTATTTTTTACAGACCAACATGACCGATGATCCGTTTGAATCGTTTTTTGAGGTCATTTTTGAGTTGTTGCTCACCTTGCTGTTCGTAGCCGTGATGCTGTTTTTAGATAAAATGATGGACATCTATGTACAAGTGACCACAGCCATTTTATTCTGCACCAACGTCCTGTCTGTATTTGTCGTGCCAGTTATGGTTTGGCTAACGGTGACTGAAGACCTGTTAAGCTATTATGTGATGAGTGTTTTGCTGTTATGGTTTTATGCCTTAATAACCCATATTATCAGAGTATCGTTAGCCATTAACTTAATAGCCAGCTTAGCATTATCACTACTGTATTTTATCGTGGTGTACTTAGGAGCAATTGGACTAGGACAATTAATATGAATGTGTTGGCGCGCCCAAGAGGATTCGAACCTCTGACCTCAGCCTCCGGAGGGCTGCGCTCTATCCAGCTGAGCTACGGGCGCGTAAGCCGAGTATTCTAACCGATAGCCGCCTTAATTACGACAACATTGTTTTTAAATTGGCAAGATTGGCTCTGCCGCGTTCTTTAATCACTTCGGGGCTAAGTTGCCTTTTATTCACCCATTCCAAATCGTCTTCGGGTAATTCGCTTAAAAAACGACTCGGTTCGCATTCGCTGATTTCGCCGTAGCGTTTGCGGTGGGTGCAGTAGCTAAAGGTGCAACTGCGTTGGGCGCGGGTGATGCCGACATACGCCAAGCGGCGTTCTTCTTCGATGTTATCGGTGTCGATGCTGTTTTGATGGGGCAGAATGTTTTCTTCTACGCCGATTAGAAATACATGGGGAAATTCCAAGCCTTTTGCGGCGTGTAGGGTCATTAGGCTGACTTGGTCTTGGGCTTCTTCTTCGGAATTGCGGTCTAAAATGTCCAGCAACATGATTTTAGATACCACTTCGGAGAGCGATTTCTGCTCGCTTTCTTTGTCAGCAATACGTTTTAACCACGCCACTAAGTCATTGACGTTGCGTAGTCGGCGGTCGGCGGTTTCGCGGCTTTTGCTATCTTCTTTGAGGTGCTGTTCGTAGCCGATTTCTTGTATCACTTGTTCAACGACTGCAAAGGTATCGCCTTGTTCGACACGCTGAGCAGTTTTTACTAACCATTGTTGAAAGGTTTCCAAACGATGCCGCGCTTTATCGGGTAGATGTTGCGCTAAGCCTAACTCACTGCTGGCGGCAAATAAACTAATATGGCGTTCATTGGCATACGCGCCTAATTTTTCTAAAGTGGTATGACCAATTTCACGGCGTGGCGTATTAATAACACGCAAATACGCAGCATCGTCTTGTGGATTTACCAATAAGCGCAAATAACTCAATACATCTTTGACTTCCGCGTAAGCAAAAAATGAGGTGCTACCGCTGATAAAATACGGCACATTGTTTTCCCGCAAACAGGTTTCAAACAAGCGTGATTGATGATTACCGCGATATAAAATCGCATAATCGCTGTAATGTCCGCCGTGTTTAAATTTATGGTGAACAATTTCTGACACTACTTGCTGCGCTTCCACTACATCATTTTTATGACTTAATACACGGAGCGGATCGCCATAACCTAATTCACTCCACAAACGTTTTTCAAAAGCGTGTGGATTATTAGCAATTAATTGATTAGCGACTTTTAAAATCCGCCCTGCGGAACGGTAATTTTGTTCCAATTTAATGACCTGTAAACGCGGATAATCTTTTTGTAATTGCGTGAGGTTTTCAGGATGTGCGCCGCGCCATGCGTAGATAGATTGATCGTCATCACCGACCACCGTAAAATGTCCTAAGTTCCCCGCCAATAATTTAATTAATTGATATTGGCTGATATTAGTATCTTGATATTCATCGACTAATAAATAACGGATTTTATGTTGCCATTTGGTTAATACTTCATGATGCTGTTGAAATAATAAAACAGGCAATAAAATCAAATCATCAAAATCCACTGCGTTATAGGATTTTAAACAGCGATTATAATCGGCGTATAAACTTGCCACATTAGCCGCTGTGGTATATGCCGCTTGTTCAGGTGTAACAAAGGCATTTTTCCACTGCCCAATTTGTCCCGCATATTGTTCAATTTGGTCAGCGTCATAATGATTAACCGAATGGCTAATAATATTTTTTAATAGCGCGTGTTTATCTTGTTCATCAAATAAGGTAATGCCTGTTTTATAACCTAAACTTTTATGTTCGACTCTTAAAATATCCAGCCCTAAAGAATGAAACGTAGATACTCGCAAACCTCGACTTTGTTCTGGCGATAATAATTTAAATACACGGCTCTGCATTTCCCGCGCCGCTTTATTGGTAAACGTTACCGCCGCGATATGCCGAGCAGGTAAACCTTGTTTAACCAGATAAGCGATTTTTTCAGTAATCACCCGTGTTTTACCACTACCCGCACCTGCTAATACTAACAAGGGATGGTCTATGGCTTTAACAGCAGTTTGTTGTTGGCGGTTGAGTTGGGTCATCTTCAATAGGATTGAAACGGATCTTTAACTCTTAGTGTTTCCGCTATGATTTGACTGTTCAGCTTGGCATAAACGAAGATATTGGTATCAATAAAAACTTTATTGCTCATGCAATTCTTCTCGTGTCCAAGTTTGTAGTTCTGTTACTTGAATTGGCGTATCCAGAAATTTCTTAAACTGAGTGTTTTTGTCATTTTCTACATTCAGATTATATTTTTTAATCAGAAACTCGTAGAAATCAATTAATTCAACCTGCACTTGTAAAGGTAGCGTTGCCAAATTAAGCGTAGATAATGCGGGTCTAGTGATTATTTCTTTATCGGCTAACATAAGTCACTTCTTATATTTTTTCTTGATTATTTTGGTGTAGGTTGGCTTTGAATTATTGCTTTCCATGATATAGCGCATATGCTATGTCAACCAGATTTTTCAACTGTTCTTTTCTGTATTTTTTATACAATAGTTTTTCTACAGCAACAATATTCATTTCAAAATTTTTATCATTACATCCTGCTATAAGCCTTGTTATTAAAGCCGTATCTATTTCTTCAAGATAGCTCTTATTTTTCTTTACTTGCCAGTATTTTTCAGATTCAGGATTATTGTCATCTTTATAAGAAACATCAAATAAATTAGCTTTGAAAAATAATGAGATACACCTCCGTATGTCAGTAGATGTAATTTTATTGTCATCAATTTTTGAAATTACAGTATCAATTATTTCATTTTTTGGTAATGGAGGTAACTTAATTAAAATATTATAGAGGTTGATTAAATAATTTACAGGCACTGATACCCAGCTTTTTTCTTTTAATAGTTTTTGATAGGTATCAACTAACGGTGAAGTTTCTTCTTCACCTTGTTTCACTAAAAAGTTGGTGTCATTATTTTGCAAAACTTTTGGTGAAGCCAACCACGTCTTTTTGTCATCAGACAAAACTAAATCAATAAAATCTATTGATTTTAAAAAATCGCTAAATGATTTGAATCCTAAATATTTTTCATCGAAAGCACTGTCGACATTTATCATCACATTTTTTAATAATCCGAAAGGAGCAGGTTCTTCAAATGTTTTAAGTGCTTTTTTGGTTAAATCAATTGCATCATCTAATGCTAATTTAATTGTTTCTTTTTCAATATCCGTGTAAATATATTTTGAACAAGATGTTTTCACACTTTCACTCAATGCAGACCTTGGTCCAACACCAATAACTTCCTTTCCAATTTCGCGCAATCGTCTAAATAATGGCGAAAAATCAGAATCTCCCGTTGCTAAAACAAACCATTCAACATCGTTTAATCGTAAAGCGTATTCCATTACATCAATAGTCAATTGAATATCAGAAGAATTCTTCCCACTAATAGGATGATAATTGTGAATTAGCTCAAAACCAGACCTGTTTAAACTACCTTGAAAATTGAATAAGTTTTGATTAGTCCAGTTACCGTATGCACGTCGAACAATAATTGGACCCAATGAACTTAATTCAGATAATAATTTTTCTGCGCCATCTTCTTTAACCCATTGAGTCAAATTTTCAACATCTATAAAAATTGCAATTTTTGAACTTTTCATTTTTAGTTGATATATGGCAAGGTAGTGAATTTAGCGTTCAGATAATTCATTTTCTTTGTGGATTATAGGTTTTATCTTTAGTTTTTAGTTTTCAAATTCCCCGCATGAAGTCCGCATTCTTTTTTGGTGCTGTCTTCCCACCACCAGCGACCTGCGCGTTCGTGTTGATTTGGCAAAACAGGGCGGGTGCAGGGTTCACAGCCGATGCTGATGTAACCGTGTTGGTGGAGTTCGTTGTAGGGGACTTGGTAGGCATCTATGTAGTCCCAGACTTGGGATGATTTCCAGTTGAGTAGCGGATTGAATTTGATGAGCGGGTGCGCTTCGGTGGAAAATGCGGTATCGAGTTGCACTTCGGGAATGTCTTGACGGGTGTCTACGCTTTGGTCTTTGCGTTGTCCTGTTATCCACGCATCAACGGTGGCGAGTTTACGTTTTAACGGTTCAACTTTGCGAATGCCGCAGCATTCGCTGTGTCCGTCTTCATAAAAACTGAACAAGCCTTTTTGTTTAACAAAATTATCCAATACGTCACGGTCGGGCGTTAATAATTCGATGGTGATGCCGTAATGTTGACGGACTTTTTCGATATAACGATAAGTTTCAGGGTGCAAACGCCCAGTATCCAAAGAAAAAATCTGGATGTCTTTGCGGATGTTTAGGGCTAAATCAATCAGCACGACATCTTCCGCACCGCTAAAAGAAATGGCGATGTTGTCGAATAGTTCTAGGGCTTTTTTCAGGATGACGCGTGGATTTTTACCCGCTAACTCAGTTTGTAAATCGGTAATATCAATCATGGTCTTGTTCGCAAGTTTGGGTAAAATATCGCTGTAAAAATTCAGCGAACGGGCGTTGAGGTTGGCTTTCGAGGGCTTGTTGTTTAGCGTGAGACTGTGCGGCGGTGGCAACAAATTGCGCGGTGGTGGCTTCATCTAAGTGGCGACCTCTAAAATAGTTGGCGTGTTGTTCAGAGGTTTTTAAGGCAAAACGGGCAAACGGTTGTTTGTTGTCACGCATAGCCGCTAACATCCGCGCCGATGCGGTTAAGTCTGGATTTTTGACAGCTTCGCGTTGCTGTTCTAGGGCGTTGCTATACGGTTTATCGAGCGCATTGTTATCGAGAATCGCACAAACTGGCTGCATAGCTTGCAGAATTTCTTCCGCCCAATCTTGTAAACTGATTTTCTGCCCGTTTTTTTGTAATTGTAAATCGGGTTTTCTGCCTTCGTTGGCAACTGCCAATTGATTGGCGTTATTGATTTTGTGATCTGCTTCCGACATGGCAGGGCTGTCAGTTAATAAGCAAGTCAATAACAAGGCTTCGATAAAACGCAGTTTAGATTCATCCACGCCGAGCGGATTGAATATGTCCAAGTCTAAAGAACGCATTTCTACATAAAGCACGCCGCGACGTTTTAACGCGACGGTGGGTTTTTCACAAGACTTAGCGATTTGTTTGGGGCGCATCGTGCTGTAAAACTCGTTTTCAATTTGTAGAATGTTGCTGTTGAGCTGTTTATATTCACCGCCCACTTCCACGCCAATTTTTTCATATTCAGGATAAGGCGTAGAAATCGCTTTGCCTAAGCTGTCCACATAACCATCGAGTGAGTTGTAATCAATGTTAAGACTGGCTTGATTTTTACTTTTATAGCCGATGTCGCTCATGCGTAAAGAAGTCGCATAAGGATGATACAAAGTGCCGTTATCAAATTCTTCAAATTGCGCCATTAACGCAGGGCGACTTTTAAAAAAGTTTTTGCAAATCGCAGGTGACGCACCGAATAAATACAGTATCAACCAACCCACGCGCTGAAAATTGCGAATTAGTCCAAAATAGCCGTCATTTTTGAATGATTGTAAATCCAGCGCACTATTTTCTTGGTTGTGCAACGCGACCCACAAGGATTCAGGCACCGAATAATTAAAATGAATACCCGCTATGGATTGCATAGTTCGACCATAACGATGCCACAAGCCATGACGATAAATGTGTTTCATGCGTCCGACATTCGATGAACCGTATTCAGCAATACGAATACTGTCATCGCCGTCTATGCCACACGGCATACTTGCACCGAGCAGAATTTCACCATCGAGATGTTGATAAACAAACTGGTGAATATTATCCAAATAGCTGAGCGTTTCTTTAACGTCAGCAAACGGCGGGGTAATCAGCTCAATCAGAGCTTCAGAATAATCCGTGGTAATGTCAGGATGCGTTAAAGCTGAACCTAAAGCGTGTGGATGCCCCGTTTGTGAGATAAAACCGTTGTGGGTTAGGCGTAAGCTTTCTTTTTCAATACCTTTTAACCCGCCACATAACAGTTGTTGGTTGCCTTTTTCCAAAAGTGAATTCAAGCGATTTGTTGTCAAAGTCATAGCGTGTGTAGTCCTAATAGTGTCGCGGCATTATACTGTAGAAACCATAATCAGCACATGAACACAGTTTTACCTTTGTCACTCTGTATCTACCGACACAACAAAGGCGTTATCTAAATTAGTGATAGATTAAGCTGCCACGCATGATATGTGCGAATCTAAACGCTAAAAATCAAATCTCATCGAGAATGCTATGGACATTAAAGCAATATTTGAAAAATTAACCGAAATTATCCAATGGTTGGCGGACACATGGCGCGATGGCACATGGGGCAAGCGTTTAATATTGTTGGCTGGATTATTAGCGGCATTGCTACTTTTTTTAAAGACTGATATTCCATCCAAGTGGGGGCTTTCTGAACCATTACTCGCTGAGCATTATATTTATTATTGGCTAATAGTTGGTTTATTGATTGTTAGCGCATTCATTATTGAAATTCGCCGCCCACGCATACCCAACAATCCCGTCATCGGTGCTTTACAAAAAAATAGTGCTATTCGGGATTTATACGCCTTTGATTTTGATGATACAGAGATATTCAAGCAATTACAGCGTAATGTCATTTTAGATAAAATCACTAAAGCGATTATCAATCCAGATTTTAAATTTGGCATTTTATATGGCGAATCAGGTTGCGGTAAAACGTCGTTTTTAAAAGCGGGTTTATGTGCTGCTTTAAAACAAAATGGACATTATTTACCTGTTTATATTAAGTTTGATAAAGAATCGCCTGAAACGTATTTATATACCGCATTAAAAAAAGAACTGCCATCAACAAACTTGCCAGGCAATAATCATGATTTATTAGCCGCTGTGCTGAATCAAAATAATGGCAAAAGCATCATCTTTATTTTTTACCAATTCGAGCAGTTCTTTTTACATCAACCCAGAGTTGAACAACGTGTCACTTTTATTCAATTATTAGCCAGTTGGTATCAAACCAATCAGCCTGTCAAAATTTTGCTAGGTATACGTCGCGATTATTTTAGTTATGCAATAGAAATTGCTCCTGAAATTAATAGCGAGTTTGAACATAATCAAAAAGAAGTTTTTAAACTGCTTAATTTTACGGTTACAGAAGCCACAGCGGTTTTTAAAGTCTTGGCGCAAACAGCTGATTTGGCATTTGATGAAAACGCGGTTGAAACAATCTGTCGTAATGAATTAGCAAAACAAGATGGCTTAATACTGCCCGCCGATATTCAGATATTAGCCAGTGTGATTCGTGATTTACCGAGGCAGGAAAATCATCAGGGTTTTAATCGGGATACTTTTCTAAAAGTAGGTGGTGTGGAAGGCTTATTAAATAACTTTCTAAAAAATAACCTAGAAATTTTACCGCTCAAAAAACGCAAAGCGGTGTTAAAAGTATTACGCGCTTTAATTGATAGAAACAGAAACTTACGCGCAGGTGAATTAACGCTGGTAGAAATTGAAAGCAAAGCTAATGATATTAGCCCAGAAGACATAAAAGACGCAGTAGACTGGTCAATGAATACCCGTTTAATGATCGCCATTGAAGATGAAGAATTACACATTAACAAATACCAGTTAACCCATGAAAAATTAATTCCCTCAGTATTATTATTAGTCGGTGAATTATCCGATGATGTGGAAAAAGCCAATAGCTTATTAGAACGCCGCACTAATGAATGGCTGGGCAATCTAAAAGCCAAACGTTTTTTACTCAACTTTAATGAATTAAAATTAATCAATAAACAGCAGCATTCGTTGGTATGGGGCGACAATCAACGTGATAAAGAAATGTTGATTGCTGTCAGTCAGCGTAAACACCAAACTAATCTGTTTGTTTATGCAGTATTGCCTATAGTGACACTCACTGCTTATGGTGTTTGGTGGTTATCACCCTCTGGAGAAATTCATGAATGTAAAAATGAGTTGAATAAGCAGGCGATAGCGGCTACGGACAGCGTCAGACAAGATGCCATTTCGCAAGCTCTGAATAATGGTTCAGTTAAAATCAATAAACAAAATTTACAAGTTACTCGTGTTTCTCCATTGCAATATCTCCAAACAGCCATCGCCGAAAAAATCAGTGATGAACAAAGTAAAGCCGAGGTTTTTACCGACCTCGCCACAGCGGCGGGTACGCTAGGCAACAAAGAACAAGGTTTAGCGTATTTAACGCAATTACAAGCCGCTGCCGAAAAAATCAGCGATGAACAACGTAAATCCTACGTTTTTAGCACCCTCGCCACAGCGGCGGGTATGCTAGGCGACAAAGAACAAGGCTTTGCGTATTTAATGAAAGCACTAGGCATTGCCAAAAAAATCAGCGATGAACAAAGTAAAGACAATGTTTTTTCCAACCTCGCCAGAGCGGCGGGTACGCTAGGCAACCCAGAACAAGGCTTGGCGTATTTAACGCAATTACAAACCGCTGCCGAAAAAATCAGCGATGAACAAAGTAAAGCCAGCAATAAACAAAGTAAAGCCAATGTTTTTTCCAACCTCGCCAGAGCGGCGGGTACGCTAGGCAACCCAGAACAAGGCTTGGCGTATTTAACGCAATTACAAACCGCTGCCGAAAAAATCAGCGATGAACAAAGTAAAGCCGAGGTTTTTACCGCCCTCGCCACAGCGGCGGGTACGCTAGGTAACAAAAAACAAGCATGGCAATTTTCATACTATGCAGTCAATGCTGCCAGGAAGGCAAAGGCTGACGATAACCCTGCATTTTTACAAAACGCTGAACTAAATGCTCAAGCAGGCAATTATCGTAAGGCTTGTGAGTTGGCGAGGGATAAAGAATATGTCAAATCTGACGGATTAAAAATTCTTGCCGTTGTGTTGCGCGAATATACTAAAGAACATGATTTATAACAGGCGTGTTAAGTTCTTCAATCAACATTAGCCACTACCCATATTTATTGCACAAATGAATAACACCCCCATCGACATTTTAAAAACCGTGTTTGGCTATGACAGTTTTCGTGGTCAACAGCAAGCCGTGATTGAACACGTTATCGAGGGTCAGGACGCGCTGGTGTTGATGCCTACGGGTGGCGGTAAATCCTTGTGTTATCAAATTCCTGCGTTGTTGCGTGAAGGTGTGGGTATTGTGATTTCGCCATTGATTGCGTTGATGCAGGATCAAGTCAGTGCGTTATTGCAGTTAGGGGTGAGGGCGGCGTTTTTAAATTCCAGTCTATCTATTGAACAAGCGCGACACGTTGAACAACAGTTAATCAATGGCGAGTTGGATTTGTTGTATGTCGCGCCTGAACGTTTAACTCATCGGCGTACTTTAGAATTTTTTGCCCAATTAAAAATCGCACTGTTTGCGATTGATGAAGCGCATTGCGTATCACAATGGGGGCATGATTTTCGGGCTGATTATTTGCAATTGTCTTTATTGCATGAGCGTTTTCCGACGATTCCGCGTATTGCTTTAACGGCAACGGCGGATGAACGTACCCGCCAAGAAATTATTGTCCGTTTAAAACTGGAACACGCGCCACTGTATTTAAGCGGTTTTGACCGTCCGAATATTCGTTATGCGATTGTGCAGAAACACAATGCACGACAACAATTATTAACCTTTATTAGTTCCCAACATGACGGTGATGCTGGGATTGTCTATTGTTTGTCACGCAAGAAAGTGGAAGACACCGCGCAATGGTTACGCACGCAAGGTATTAATGCCTTACCGTATCATGCGGGTATGACGAACCAAGATAGACAATATCATCAACAGCAGTTTCTCCAGCAAGATAATGTGGTGATTGTTGCTACGATTGCGTTTGGTATGGGCATTGATAAACCGAATGTGCGTTTTGTCGCGCATTTAGATTTGCCAAAAAGTGTGGAAGGCTATTATCAAGAAACGGGTAGGGCAGGGCGTGATGGTTTACCAGCGAATGCGTGGATGGCTTATGGTTTGCAAGATGTGGTGATGTTGCGGCGGATATTAGCCAGTTCGGATGCTGATGAAGCGCATAAACGCTTAGAACTGCATAAGCTTGATGCCATGTTGGCATTGTGCGAACAAGTGCATTGTCGGCGGCAAACTTTACTGGGGTATTTTGGCGACCATTTAGAGCAGCCATGCGGTAATTGTGATACTTGTTTAGAACCTGTGCAAACGTGGGATGGCACGATAGCTGCGCAACAGGCGTTGTCGTGTATTTATCGGACAGGTTCGCGGTTTGGTGTGCAGTATTTAATTGATGTGCTATTAGGTAAACAAAATGAACGCATCATTAGCGCAAATCATCATCAACAATCGACCTTTGGTATCGGCAAAGACTTGGATGAACAGCAATGGCATTCGGTGTTTCGGCAATTGGTGGCGCGTGGTTTAGTCGGCGTTAATTTTGAACAGTTTGGTGCGTTGCATTTGATTGAAGCCAGTCGTCCAATTTTGCGCGGTGAACAGCAATTAATATTACGCAAAGATATTAAGCAGGAAAAACTAAAACGCGCTAAGAAAATAGCGGGCATTACGCGTAGCCGTGATGATGCTAATGCCTTGTTATGGGATGCACTACGCGCTAAACGCCGTGAGATAGCTGACGATCAACAAGTACCACCTTATGTGATTTTTCATGATGCCACGCTGATGGCAATGATGGAACACAAGCCCTCCACGCTAGAACAACTGGGACAATTGTCAGGCGTAGGGCAACGCAAATTAGATTTATACGGTGAAAAGTTTTTAACCATTATTCGTGATTTTTTTGGTGATGATGTAGGGCTGTCTGATACGGTTGCCGAATCATTGCACTTATTCAGATTGGGCTTAAGTGTGCAGAAAATCGCTGACATAAGAGCTTTGAAAGATGCCACGATTTATGGGCATTTAGCCGAAGCGATAGCCCAAGGTTTGTTGGTTTTAACCGATGTGATTGATTTATCAGAATCAGAAATTAAACAGATGGAAAGTAGTATCTTGGCATTACCCGAAGAGCAGAAAAACAGCTTAAAACCAGTCTATGAACAGTTTGAGGGAGTTTACGATTATGGGATTTTACGCTGTGTAAAAGCGGCGTTACAGCATGAAATAGAATCGTAGTTATCAGTCTTCAGCTACTTTGCCACGCAATACATAATATTGATAGCCGTTATAAATCAACATCAATGGTAATAATCCACCTTCTGCATACAGCATAAATTCCAATGTTTTAGAAGACGAAGCGGCGGCGTGCAGGGTCATCACGCTAGGTATGATGTATGGATAATGACTACTTACTAGCCCCACTAATACGATAAATAACATCACAACACAGACAATAAATGGACTGGAATCATTGAGTTGATGTTGTAGTTGCCATAGCAATACTATCGATAAAGCTACTGTTATCAATGCCAAAATAGCAAAGTAAAACGGTAGCTGCATCCAACGTTCAATCACTAAGGGTGTATTAATACTCATAAATACAAAGAAAGTTATCAGCAATACTATCAGTGCAGTGCTGAATTTTCTTGCCCAAATGGCGGCGGATTGGCGTAATGTGCCATTGACTTTACCGAATAAATAGGTTGCACCTAACAAGCTGTAGGCACTGATTAGCAATGCGACTGTAACGAAAGAAAATGGGGTAAACCAGACGAATAGCGCGGTGCTACTAGTCATTTCTAGTGATATACCGCTGAGTAAGGTACTCAATGCGAGACCTTGCGCTAAAATAACCAAAAGACTGCCACCACCAAAAGCAAAAACCCAGACACTCGGTTTTTTTGAGTATAAATAAAATTCAAATGCCACACCTCTAAACATTAAGGCGAACAACATCAACATAATAGGAATATAAAGTGCTTGCAATGCCGCTGCATACGCTAAAGGAAATGCGCCAAATAATGTACCGCCTAGCAAGACTAACCACGTTTCATTAGCATCCCATACGCCACTGAGGCAGTGCATCATTACCGACTTTTTTTGTGCATCACGTTCTAATAACGACAGTACGCCCACGCCTAAGTCAAAACCATCCAACGCTACATACATAAATAAAATCAGCGTCAACATGGCACCCCATGTGTTAATCAATAAGTCAGATACTGTATGCGCCATAATCAGTCCTTATTTTGCATGAGGGTTATTTGGATAAGGAAGCGGCGGATTTATATTTGGGCCATTCATAATGATGCGACGGGCGAATAATAAAAATAATATTAGCAATAAACTATAAATCGCTATGAAGAGTATCAGGCTGGTGGCTACCACAGGAGAGGGTAAATTAGACACGGCGTGTTCAGTGCGTAACAAGCCATAAACTATCCACGGTTGACGACCGACTTCTCGAACTATCCAACCGCATTCAGTAGCAATATAGCCTAGCGGTATTGTCGCAACCCAACACTTTAACAACCAAGCTGGAAATGTCCAAGCGTTGGTTAGTTTGCGTTGTCGCCACCACGCTATTACACTTATCAGAACTAATCCTGCCATAGCAAAGCCGATAGCAATCATGACCCTAAAGGTATAAAAAATCAGAGGAATGGCAGGCGGTTGATCTTCAGGTACGAAATCTTTTAATCCAACTACTTTGCCGTACATGGCATGGTTGACGATTAAACTTAGTCCATGCGGAATACTCAATGCCCATGTATTGGTTTGGCTAGCCTTATCTGGCCACGCGATGATATTCCATTCTGCCCCTTCACTATCAGAATTAGTTTGCCAATGGGCTTCTATGGCGGCGGCTTTGGCAGGTTGCGTATGAAATAACTGTAACCCCGCAATATCACCGACGACAATCTGCAAAGGTGTCACCAGTAACAAGCCTATCATTGCTAGTATTAGAGATTTCTGAAATAACGCTGTATGACGATTATGTAATAAATACCAAGCAGAAATTCCACCCACCACAAACAGACTGGTTGCTAAGCAGGCTAACCACATGTGGGCATAGCCTAAAAAATGATTGACATTAAACAATGCGTCTTTATAGCTATCGACAATATAACGACCTGCTTCTATGTGACCGCCGCTAGGATTGTGCATCCAACCATTGGCAATCATAATCCAGAATGCTGACAGTGACGAACCAAATGCAACCATAGATGTTGCAAATAAGTGCATTTTAGCGGGGACGCGTTGCCAACCAAACATCATAATGCCTAAGAATCCCGCTTCCAGCATTAATGCCATCGCAC
This sequence comes from Methylococcaceae bacterium UBA4132, assembly GCA_002380945.1. Classification (GTDB taxonomy): domain Bacteria; phylum Pseudomonadota; class Gammaproteobacteria; order Methylococcales; family Methylomonadaceae; genus UBA4132. The sequence continues at coordinate 32,928 of DFWO01000080.1, forward strand.
CATCATAACCAAGAATATTACCGAAAAATTCGCCAGATAATCGTGAGAAAGGAGTCCAGTTCGTACCAAATTCAAACTCAAGCGGAATGCCGCTCACTACGCCCAAACCAAAGTTAAGCAAAAACAGCTTGCTCCAGAACTGAGCGTGGATTAAATAATCCTTATTACCTGTTTTCATCCACATAGCTTCCACAGCTATCAAAAAAATGGACAATCCAACTGTCAACAACGGCCAAAGAATATGGAATATGGAGGTAATAGCAAATTGTAGCCGAGACAAAAGTAATGAATCATGCAGTAAATCCATAATCTTAATTAACCCCAGTTCGACATAAGAAAATTTTTTTAAATAACAGCCTTAGAATCGCGTTATTTCGTTTATTTACTGTTACAAAAAACGCCGTAACTTTCAATAAGTTTTGTTCCAAATTCAAGCTAAGTAAATTATATCCGAATATAGGTTGCTGATATATAAGCATATACAACTCAGAAATCAAGTAGATAGCCGTGTTTTAAATACGCGTTCTTTGATAAATTTTTGTGAAAAAAGATGATAAGCGCGATATTTTCGAGATGTGAAAAAAGCTCCCAGAGACGGTGTTATCCCAACAGTTAGCCTTACGACTCATGCTTTGCTGGATAGCGTGTTGCTTGAGTAGTTTATGGTGACTGTCAGAGACGTATTGGCTGCATCGGTAGCAGACCTTTGTCGGGCTTGCGTTTCCAGAGTGCCATTAATAGGGCATCATTGAGTCGTATTGATTAGGTGCGTTGGCGTGGGTGGTTGCTTTAAAGCGTCGCTTTGTTATACACGCTAAATCCGCCTCCCGCATCACGAATAGTTTGATTGATGGGCTTTCATTCAGGCGTACCTCACTTTTGTTCCCTACTTGTGTATCGATATGTGTAAGGTATTGGCGTTCACGCCTAGCTCCTTAGCGGTTTCTGATACGGATTTATTCGACTCAATCGCCTGTCTTACTGCCAATTCTCTAAATTCAGCCATGTAGCTTTGATGGGGTGTTTTTTTCATGCAGACTCTCTTGGTTTCTTTATTTGCCATTCTTGGCGGCTCTCAATTCAATAACCGTTGTTTATCACAGTTATTAGATATTTTTAGTATCCATTTTCTACCCTGTAATACTCTATTTTAAGTAGTTGTTCCTATCACTTTCTTAGGTAACAATGAAAAAAATACATTATTGTATGTAAGGAGGAAGGTTATGGCAGAAGAAAAAAAAGAAAGTGGCGGTCTAATGGCGGCTGTGCCAGTGACGGCAATGCTGGCGATACTGGCGGGTTTGTTTTTATCATCTTCGTTGCCTTATCAAGATGAACGACCATCGGTTCGTCCCTTGCAAGCTCACTATACTGCCGCGCAGGATGTGGAGGCTCGTTTGTGGCAAGATCCGTTTGCGGCGATAGATGGTATAAGCAATGATATGGAAAAGGATGAATGCAAAAGCTCAAATGCAGAAGTTGATAAGAATACACAGACACAAGCGCATGATAAGAAACGCATATATTGCAATCAAAGGAGTAATAAAAATATCACCATCTTTGCCATTACTCTGTCAGGCGGTTCATATCAGGAATCTGCGGAACAGCGAATGCGTCGGCGTTATGCAGTGCTTTCGGCTTTAATCAATCAGGGTTTTGCTCCTCAAGACGAGCAGCATATCGGTTATTTCCAGACTGAATCAGAAATAAATTTGCAGAAAAGAGTACCTTTTGAATGGTGGTCGTTCGCCCAGAAAGACAAAGAGCGAAAATTATTGCTATTGTGGGTAGATGAATCAAGCTTACTCGAATGCCCCGCTGCAAAACTGAAGAAGCTATTGTTAGAGGCGAGTCCAGACAATACGCCAAATCAAATTCCCTCTATCTCCTATGCAGTGATTGGTCCGAATACGTCAACAGTTCTGCGTGATATGTTGAAAGAAGTTGAGCGTAACACGCCTGATATTTGTAGTGATAGTGCTAATAAGGCGTTGGGGAAAATTAACGGGCAGAATATAGTGTATTTTTCTGCTGGTGCAACGGCATCGGATAACAAGTTGTTAGAGGAATTGCAGACGGACACTGTTTCAAGCCTTGAAGCTGGGCAGATTATCCCTGAGACGGATGAAACCGTTTCAAGTTACTTTAATAAAGAAGATGTAAAGCTGTACCGCACTACCGCTACCGACAACGTTATGATGATAAGGTTAATGGAGGAGCTTAAGTTACGTCATATTGATAAAGAAGACCATGTTGTTATTCTTTCCGAAGGGGACACTTTTTATGGTCGCGCAATGCCTGAGGCTTTCAATGAAAAGTGGGACGCAGCATGGGGCAAGGATGATAATAATAAGACGATACATATCTACAGCTATATGCGCGGACTGGACGGCAAATTGCCAGACAAGGACAGTAAGACGGCTAACTCGGTGGAGAAGAAGTCTGACAGTAAGGACAAGTCGGGTGTAAATGCCTCGATAGAGCTGCCAGAAGGGCAGAACCAGAAAGACTATTTGCGACGTATGGCGGCGAATATCTTTGAGTTGCATCAGTCTTTAAAAAATGGCGAAGACAAGAATGGAAAGAAGAAAGGTATCGCCGCCATTGGTGTACTGGGTTCCGATGTACATGACAAACTGATGATCCTAGAAGCACTGCGCCAGCATTTTCCACACAAGCTGTTTTTTACTACCGACTTGGATGCCATTTACAGTCATTCGAGTAAGTTACCGCAAACACATAATTTGATAGTGGTCTCACCATTTGATTTGGTCTTACGTCACGAGTTGCAGGATAAAATTCCGCCTTTTCGTGATAGTTACCAGACAGCGTTTTTTCTTGCGACACAGATGGCACTGAAATATGAGCAGAGTATCGCCGACGACTGGGTAGATAAATTTAAACTGCCCCCGCGCTTGTTTGAGATAGGGCGTAGCCGTCCAATACCTTTGCCCGCGAGTAAGGAGGGTACGGTTTCACCGACATATAAAGACGATGACTGCTCTTGGGCTGATTGGCAGAAATGTAATAATATCGTGCAACCACCGATTGTTACCACTTCCCCGTTTACCTTGGCATCAAAAGTCGTGTGGGTTGTCGTATTGACGACAATAAGTCTTCCTTTAGTTATTAGCTGGCGAGTACGCGAAAGTGTGTCGAAATGCAAGTCAGATACTTATGTCATGGTGTTGCTTTGGCTTTGGCTTCTGGTTCGATTAACGATGCAGATGTGGCCGTCTTATAACGAAGAACCGTTTTATTGGCATGAAGGCGTGAGTATCTGGTTCAGTCAATTGTTACGATTATCGGTTTTGCTGTTCGCTGTAGGGTTCTTTTTCTGGGGGCGTAAGCAAATCAAGGCTATGCAAGATGAATTGCAAAAGATAATGTCGTCTGTGCCTAACGGGGAATCAATTTTTGCCTTACCCGTACGACCTGTGTCGCTCGATTTGGCTACAAGGTCTTCCAGTTTGGTTGCAGGTTGGAATTTGTTTTTTGTGGGTAGCTGGAAAAAAACAAGTGATCTACAGGTGAATCCTGACGATTTATGGAAAACGTATCTTGATTACTACTACTGCGTTTGGAAGAAATTCCGTTTCTTTTCAGGCTCTGTGTTACGCGCAGTGACGCATGGCGTGGCATTCTTTTTGATGGCATTTCTACTAATATGCCAGACTGGTTTTCCTAATGTGCCAGCGCGTGGTGGTTTTGCTTTTGGCATGAATGGAGTCATCATTTTTATAGCGGTACTGGCAACTATATTTCTGACCATGTGGGTAGTCCAAAATGCTCGTTTATGCGAGCGGTTAATTACTCGTTTGTCCGAAAAACCCAGTCAATGGAATGAAATTGCCAGAAGATGGGCTATTCGTAAAAATAAAGTTGCACCCGAATGTGTGGAAGACTGGCTGGATATTCAACTGGTCGTCCGCCTGACAAAGACTATACAGCCGCTTATATGGGGTCCTGTGGTGTGCGTTGTTTTGTTGGTACTGGCACGCAGTCCGATTATAGACGATTGGGATATTCCGTGGGGGCTGGAGATAGTATTCATTGCTATGCTACTCTACGCTATCTCCGCAGAAATATTTTTACAACAAGGTGC
>DFWO01000080.1:37383-39997 GCA_002380945.1 Methylococcaceae bacterium UBA4132
GCTGAGATTGAACGTATCAGGATGTTGCGCGAGGGGGCATTCAGACCTTGGTATGAATGGCCGCTGCTACAATCATTCGGTGGTGTAGGTACATTAGTGTTTATGCTGCAATACTTCGCGGGGGTGTGGGAGAACGGTACTTTTTAAATAACATAGGCTATCGAACAGTAGCGTTACTATATCAACTCAAATCGTAGGGGCAATGTCATTCATTACCCCTATTCATTCCAATAATTATTTTTTGTTAGCAAATTCTAAAATTTTGCCTTTGAAGATTACAGAAGCGACACCAAAACCTGTGCCAATCGCTAAAGAGGCGGTGACGATTAGTAATGGATTGTCCCAAGAAATGCTTAGTAATACATCGTGGCTTAATTTATCAGGTGTTTGTAAAAGGTAAGCAAAAGTGGCTGAATAACCTAATACGCTGGCGGGAATAGCGGCTAATTGTGGGATAAAAGCGGCAAGACACAATACAATAACCGATACCATAACCGCTAATGAAGCTAATAAAGAAAACGCACCTGAACCTGCAACGCTCGCGATTAATACCGCTGTAATCCACGCCATAGCAACACCAAACGCGCCACAAGTGATAACACTTTTTACCGCCGCATCGTTAGCACCTAAGAAAAAGTACGCCGCCCATGCAATGGTTGCCGCCCAGATTAAAAATAAACCAGCCGTAGGTCCTACGCATAAAAAGGTTGCTACGCCACTTAAAATACCGATACTTAAAGAAAGTGCAGTTAAATCGTTCATTTTCATTGTTAATCTCCAATTATTTGCCTCTTGTGATTGTGTAATCTGTTTGTTGAGGCGTAGCCAAACAGACTAAGTTTTTTGAAATGTTAAATGCCGCAGTTTTAAGCCTGTCAGTAATAAAGTTACGACGTAGACCATCATGCTAATGCTAATCCACTTGAGCAGATTAATTATACGTTCGCTTGAACTCCAATTGCTCCACCAATTCGCATCCACGCAGTAATATAAAATCGCTGTCATCGCAGCACTTGCCAACAACACACGGCTAAAAAAGAGCAGCCAGCCTGTTGCAGGTTGATAAACCTTATCTTTAAACAACTTGTTTAGCAATAATGCCGCGTTAAAAAACGCACCTAATGAGGTGGCTAGGGCTAAACCTGCGTGTGCCAATGGAAAAACCAGTAATACATTTAATGCTAGGCTAACGCCCATTGCATAACTGCCATAACGCACAGGTATTTTAACTTCTTGACGCGCGGTAAATGCAGGTACTAGCACTTTAATTAACAGATACCCCAATAAACCAACCGAATACGCTCTTAAACTTTGTCCTGATAAATGGACATCATTCACGCCAAATTCTTTGTATTGAAACAGCGTTGATAACATGGGTTCAGCGAGCATGAATAAGCCAATGGTGGCAGGCATCCCCACTAACACAACTAAACGTAAACCCCAATCTAACGCGTGCGAAAACCCTGTGCTGTCTTCGGTAGCATGATGGCTGGCTAAGTTCGGTAAAATCACTGTGCCTAAGGCTAATCCTAAAATGCCTAACGGAAACTCGACTAATCTATCCGAATAATATAACCATGACACACTGCCCACCGTTAAAAAAGAGGCGACTAATGTATCAAGTAACAAATTAATTTGTGTGATGGAGACGCTAAACATAGCAGGTAACATCAGTCCCAATACGCGTTTAACGCCTGTATCTTGAAAATCAATGCGCGGACGGGGCAATAAACCTAAGCTGATTAAAGAGGGTATTTGAAATAATAACTGCACAATACCTGCGATAAAAACACCCCAAGCCAATGCTACAACAGGCGTAGCCATTAATGGTGCGAGCCAAATCGCTGTACCTATCATGCAGATATTAAGAAATACGGGGGTGAGGGCAGGAATAGCAAATTTACTGTGGGCATTTAAAATACTGCCTGCGAAGGCAGTCAGGGAAATAAATAATAAGTAAGGAAAAGTGATTTGTAGCATCAATACCGACAAATCATGTTGTGTGCCTTGCCATGAAAAACCTGGGGCTAATAATAAAATTAACAGTGGAGCAAATACGATACCCGCTAAGGTCATCAACAGTAAACACACCGCTAATGTCCCCGCCGTTTTATCAATAAACAGTTTTAATGCGACTAAACTGCCTTGTTCTTTGCAGTTGCTTAATACAGGCACAAAAGCATGAGCAAACGCACCTTCTGCAAACAATCGTCGTAAAAAATTAGGCACTTTAAATGCGACAAAAAACGCATCAGTCGCTACATCGACACCAAACAAGCGGGCAATCAACATATCCCGAACAAAGCCCAGTAATCGGGAGATAAGCGTCATACTACTAACCACCATTGTTGATTTAAAAAGCCGCCGACTCATTATTATGCCCTCTTCATGGTTTAAATAGATTGACAATAATAGCAGTTAAAAAGATAATGAAGAGCTATTAACTAACTTTGAAGAATCGAGACACTATGGCTAACACAGCACAAGCTAAAAAGCGTGCGAAACAAGCGGAAAAAAGCCGTGTTCGCAACGCAGGACAACGCAGCAACTTACGCACTTTTGTAAAGAAAGTTATTGCTGCTGTAAACGCAGGCGATAAAGAAAAAGCACAAGC
>DFWO01000061.1:0-9065 GCA_002380945.1 Methylococcaceae bacterium UBA4132
CTCCATTTCCTCCGTTCTTTACAATTCCCTTCGCTTCACAATACGGACACTGCATTTCAATCTATTTCTTCGGCTAAATTTCTCATAATATCAAATCACTCAGTGTCTTGGACTACCCATAACAGATTGGTCTTATTCCACCTTTCATCATTTGGTACAACAAGGCATTTACCCATTAGACTGGGCAGGAAGTGACGATACTGATAATCTTGATTATGACAATTAGCAAGGTGGCTCGTATAAAGTATCGGTACAATTTAAAACCCCTGCATCAAACGATTACCGTGTTGTTTTAGCCAACGATGTGGGGTTTTGTAATCGGGTAAATGGTCGGCGACTAACGCCCAAAACTGCGGCGAATGGTTGCGAATCTGAATATGGCAGAGTTCATGGACTACGACATATTCCAATACGTTAGGCGGTGCCATGATTAACAAGGCATTGATTTGTATGTCATTATGAATGCCACAACTGCCCCAGCGGCTTTTTTGATGTCTAATGTTGATAGTACGCGGCACTAGCTGATGTTTAGACGCGTGTTGTTTGACCCAATGCACGACTTCACGCTGTAATTGTTTTTTCATCCAGTTTAGTAAGGCTATTTTAATGGCATCACTGTGGTTGATGGCGAGTAAGGTGTCAGGCATAAAGGCAATAAATTCATGGGTAAAGACTATTTTTATGCGTTTTAACGGTGATGATTTCAGCGTTAGTAAATAGGATTCGCCTTGATAAACAATAGTGCTACCTTCGCCATAAAGAACGGGCTGTAAAGTGTGCGGCTGTCGTTCAGTAATTTTGTTTAACGCGGTGATAATCCATTGCTGCTCGGCAATTACAAATTGATGAATGTGTTTCTCGGCAACTTTAACGGGGGCAACCACTTCAACTTTATTGACGGTGACGATAATGCGTACTTTAGTCGCCCGCGTACTGCGGCGAATCGCATAGCTGAACGGTGTATTGGTCGTCATAGCCTATTGAGTCCTGAGGATTTACGGTTAATCATCACTATATCATCTATGTCAACACCCACCCAAACGCTAAGAGGATTACCTAATGCCCCGCAAAAAGATTTACCACCATCTGTATGTTCAAGTGCTAACCGCGATTGCTTTCGGTATTGTGCTGGGGCATTTTTATCCTGACATGGCGGTGTCTATGAAGCCATTAGGCGATGGGTTTATTAAGCTTATCAAAATGCTGATTGCGCCGATTATTTTTTGTACAGTGGTGACAGGTATTGCGGGAATGCAGGATATAGAAAAAGTCGGGCGTGTGGGGGTTAAAGCCCTGTTGTATTTTGAAGTGGTAAGTACGCTGGCGTTAATGATAGGGCTGCTAGTGGTACATATTATTCAACCAGGGGTGGGTATGAATGTGGATGCCAGTAGCTTGGATATTAAAGGACTCAGTATTTATACAGAGGCTGCTAAAAACCATAATACGGTGGATTTTTTGCTCAATATTATTCCCACTAGCGTAGTTGATGCCTTTGCTAAAGGCGATATGTTGCAAGTATTGTTGTTTTCTTTGCTGTTTGGCTGTTCGCTGGCGGTAATGAAAGAGACAGGCGCGGAAGTGTTGGTGTTTATCCACAAAGTATCGCAGGTGTTATTTGGTATCGTAGAAACCATTATGAAACTCGCGCCTATCGGTGCATTTGGCGCAATGGCATTTACCATTGGTAAATACGGCGTGGGTTCATTGTTGCCACTAGCAAAATTAATGGGCAGTTTTTATCTGACCTGTTTGCTATTTATTTTTATCGTGTTGGGTTTAATCGCACGCGTTACAGGCTTTAGCTTAATCAAATTTATTGTTTATATAAAAGATGAGTTGTTGATTGTGCTAGGTACGTCATCGTCTGAATCGGTGTTGCCGCGTATTATGGTTAAACTGGAAAACATGGGCTGTTCTAAATCGGTAGTCAGTTTGGTGATTCCGACGGGTTATTCTTTTAATCTCGACGGTACGTCTATTTATTTAGCAATGGCGGCTATTTTTGTTGCGCAAGCGACTAATACACCGTTAACGTGGATGCAGGAACTGACGCTGTTGGGCGTGTTATTAGTGACTTCAAAAGGCGCGGCGGGGGTAACAGGCAGTGGTTTTATTACCCTAGCGGCAACCTTGTCAGTGATGCCAACCATTCCAGTAGCAGGACTCGCGCTGATTTTAGGCATAGATCGCTTTATGTCGGAAGCGCGTGCGTTGACTAATTTAATCGGTAATGGCGTGGCGACAGTGGTAGCCGCGAAGTGGGAGAATGAATTGAATAGTGAACAATTGCAGAAGGCAATGTCAGGAGTACACACTTAAGTTTGTACTCCGATAAGTGCTATCAATCAAACCACATCTGCCAAATTGCCTTTCGCCTCTAACCATGCTTTCCTATCTTGAGCGCGTTTTTTTGCCAGTAATAAATCTAACTGGCTATGGGTTTCGTCATCTTCGCTGATGGTCAACTGCACTAAGCGGCGCGTATCAGGATTCATAGTAGTTTCGCGCAGTTGGCTGGGATTCATTTCACCCAAGCCTTTAAAGCGTTGCACATTGATTTGCCCTTTGAGTTTTTCGGCTTTGATTCTATCCAATACGCCTAAACGTTCAGCTTCATCCAGCGCATAAAATACCCGTTTGCCCACATCAATACGATATAAAGGTGGCATGGCGACAAACACATGACCTTCTTTAACCAGCGCGTTAAAGTGTTGATAAAACAAGGCGCATATTAAGGTAGCAATGTGATTACCATCGGAATCGGCATCGGCCAAAATACACACTTTGCCATAACGTAGGTTTTGTAAATCACTCGAACCGGGTTCTATACCTAAGGCAACGGCAATATCATGGACTTCTTGGGATGCCATGACTTGTTCAGATTCTACTTCCCAAGTATTTAAAATTTTCCCGCGTAACGGCATGATGGCCTGAAAATCACGCTCGCGTGCTTGTTTGGCAGAACCACCTGCTGAATCGCCTTCGACTAAAAACAGTTCGGTGCGGTTAATGTCTTGTGCGGAACAATCGGCCAGTTTTCCAGGGAGTGCAGGTCCTGAGGTAATTTTTTTGCGAATGATTTTTTTATTGGAACGCAGGCGTTTTTGCGCACTGGAAATGATAATTTCGGCGATTTTCTCGCCTTCGGTGGGATTTTGATTCAGCCATAAACTGAAGCTGTCTTTTGCCACACCCGACACAAACGCCACGCATTCACGCGAACTGAGCCGCTCTTTGGTCTGCCCTGAAAATTGCGGGTCTTCCAATTTTACCGCTAACACAAAATGACAATTTTCCCAGACATCTTCGGGCGCGACTTTGACACCGCGCGGCAAAATATTACGAATATCGCAAAACTCACGCATGGCTTCGGTAAGTCCTGCGCGTAAGCCGTTGACGTGTGTACCGCCTTGAGCGGTCGGAATTAAATTGACATAACTTTCATTGAGTATTTCAGATGGATTTTCCACTGCCCAGACGATGCCCCATTCGGCAGCTTCGTGGCTGGTTGCCATGTTGCCCATGAAGGGTTGTTCTGGACTGTAGTCAATATCACCGAGGCGATCCAGTAAATAGCCTTTTAAGCCGTCCTGATAATACCATTCGTAGCTTTCATCGGTCTGGTCAACGGTTAAGGTGATTTTTAAACGCGGACAGAGTACGGCTTTGGCGCGTAACACTTGTTTGAGCTTGGTAACGGAAATTTTGGCAGAATCAAAATATTTTTCATTGGGTAAAAATCTGACCGATGTACCCGTGTTGTTTTTACCGACCGTGCCGATTTCGGTGAGTTCGCTTTGTTTTTCACCATCGGCAAAACTCATGCTGTAAATTTTGCCGTTGCGCTTGACTTCTATATCCAGCTTAGCTGATAGCGCGTTGACAACAGACACGCCGACACCGTGCAACCCCCCTGAAAATTGGTAATTCTGATTGGAAAATTTCCCGCCTGCATGAAGTTGCGTCAGAATAACTTCCACGCCTGTCATGCCTTGTTCGGGGTGCATATCGACAGGCATTCCGCGCCCGTCGTCTTTCACCAACACTGAGCCGTCTTTGTATATCACTACGTCGATGACTTTGGCGAATCCTGCCATTGCTTCATCAACGCTGTTATCAACCACTTCCTGTACCAGATGATTGGGGCGCGTGGTATCGGTGTACATCCCTGGTCGTTTGCGTACGGGTTCCAAGCCGCTTAATACTTCGATTGCCGCCGCGTTATATTCGTTACTCATTTATTCCTGGCCAATGTGATTAAGTCTATCAATATCGCGTATTGATAAACGGTGCTTTAGTATGGTGATGTGCTTAGACGGCTTTTGATTTGCATATCATTCTTCATCTTCATCTATGCCTTTCCTTTTTTTGGCATAATCAAAAAATTTCGGTTCTAAGGTATATTCAATCGGCACCATTGCTAATTTACTACCGTCTTTTACAGTAGTACCGCGTCCACCATCATCTTCTGCCAATCGTCGGCGTTCAATGAAGATATGGAGTCCATCTTGTGCCATCTGTTTAGTATCATAAGGTCCAAAGATACCCTCGCGTGCGTTGAAATACCATTTCATTAAACCCGTGTCAGCACAGCGTTGAGAAAAAGTTCTATCGAGTTCAAACATTACCTTTCTCCAATAAAAAATTCATCCGGATAAACTAATTATCAGCTTGCTGGCGGCACATACCCTTCAGGCATGTCATTATTGCCTTCAAACAGAAATTTAGTTCTTTCTTCGGCCAGATAGGCTCTGGCTTTAGGGTCAAAACTGGCTAATTTGTTTTCATTAATCAACATGGTTTGTTTACTTAACCACTGTTGCCACGCCGCTTTGGATATTTTTTCAAATATTTCCAAACCTTTTTCACCAGGAAATGGCGGTGCATCCAAGCCATCAGCCTCTAAACCCAATTTTACGCAGTTTACTCGTCTAGTCATGTTTATTCTCACTATTATGTTGTTGTAATAACTGTTTGATAGGAGCTGCCAAGCCCAAATTTAGTTCAGCGTTATACCAAAGACTTTGATTGGCTTCCATCACAAAATTTATCGGACTATTGGTTTGTATGGCTAGAGGCGTATAGTCTAAGTGGTAATGAGAAAACGTATGACGTAAACCAGGTAACACTTGTTGACTCGTAATAGCCACATTTTTGCTTAAACACCAATGATGCGCTGATTCGATACTGTCAAATTCGGGTAAGCTCCACAAGCCGCCCCAAATCCCTGTCGGCGGTCTTTTTTGTAAAAATATCTGCTGGTCTTGATTACTCAACAGTAAAAAAACCACCTGTTTAACAGGCAAGGTTTTTTTAGGTTTTGGTGTGGGTAATAACGAAACCGTACCATTGATTCTTGCTAAACAATGACCAGTCAGTGGACAAACCTGACAGGCGGGTTTGCTGCGTGTGCAGAGTGTCGCACCCAGGTCCATCATGGCTTGCGTGTAATCGGCACAGCGTTCAACAGGTGTCAATTCGCTACTGATGTCCCACAATTGTTTATTAATCTCACTCAGACCTGTCCAGCCTGCAATGGCTTTATAGCGCGTCAACACCCGTTTAACATTGCCGTCCAGTATCGGATGACTTTTATTAAACGCGATACTTAAAATCGCCCCCGCTGTCGATTGCCCGATGCCAGCTAATGCCATTAATTCTTCCAAAGTATCGGGAAAACGCTGTTGCTGATGAATAATCTGCGCGGTTTTATGCAGATTGCGGGCGCGGGCGTAATACCCCAAACCTGACCAATAGGGTAATACTTCATCAATCGGCGTGCTTGCCAAACTCTCCAAGGTGGGGAATTTTTCGATAAAGGCATTGAAGTACGGAATAACGGTTGTCACTTGGGTTTGTTGCAGCATAATTTCAGACAGCCAAACACGATACGGCGTGATGTTCTGCTGCCACGGTAAATCTTTACGTCCTTGGTCATCAAACCAAGTCAAAACTTTTTGTTGAAACGCGCTGGGAGTCATGAGTATTTAAAATAATTTTTTGAATAGTTTACCCAGCTTGGGAGCGAGTTTTTTAACTTTTTCTTGCTGTTCGGGGTTAAGTTTATCCAAGGCTTGCTCGACTTTGGCTTTGCCTTCCTCGGTTTGTAACTTTTCTAACACGTTTTCAATTTTGGCTTTGGTTTTGTCGGTAATTAATGCCGCTACATCCAGCGTATACGTCGGTTTGCTAAATGTACCACCGACCTTAATAATCATCGGTGTTTCATGAAATTGCTCTGCCTCTGTGGCAGTGGCTTGTTCTTTTAACAGATTAGCCGTGATTTTGTAGTCCAATTGTTCAGTGACCAGATGAGCCGTACCGTTACCCGTCACGCGTATTTTATTGGTTCTGGCTAAAAAGTCCTGATTACTGATTACGCCATTATTGACCGCCGCCGTGCCACTGATTTCAGAAAAAGGCGTTTGTTCATTACCAGCGTCCACCGCTAAATCCGCGCCTTTGAGCAAGGCTTTTCCTTTATCGAGCATTTTTTGTAGACTAAAACCGATAATCGCGCCGTCTTTACAGGAAAATTTTAACGCACCATTCAGCGATGCTTTCAACTCAGCCGCTGTATTACCGCGTCCGTGTAACTGTGCGCTAGCATCCAAAGTACCACGCATTACGGCTTTGTCTTTAAAGTCTGTTAGTAATGGCTCAACTTGAACGCGTGTGAGCTTTTCATCAATTGCCAGTATGGGTTGAGCATTACGCACATCTATAGTGAGATTGCCTGCGTATTCGCCTTGATAAAATTGCTTGATAGTTTGTGTGGTGTTGACTACGCCGTTTTTAGCATCGAGATGGAAATGCACATCTTGTAAGTTCAAATCGTTGATTTTTAGCGTGGCTAACGCTAAGTCACCATTGGCATTGAGTTTTCTTAACAACTCAACAGGGATTGAGGATGCCCCTGCTGTTAAAGCAATCGTCGGGCTGGTGATGGGTTTGTTATTTTTTTCAACGGGTGGTAAATAACGGTCAGCATTCAATGCGTCTATCGCTAAATTAAAACTAAGCACAGGTGAGGCAAAATTTTCAATATGGGTTGAACCTGTAATATTTGCATCATCAAGCTTAAGAAGTAGATTTTGTAAGTCCAACGAATTTTTTGTCGCTGTGACATTAAAACTCATCGCAAGTTTATTCAGCGCGGTAGCATCACGCATCACAGGCGTAGTGATAGCAAAATCCTTCATCACTTTAGCAGGATTAAATTCTGCAACACTGATCTTGCCTTGAAAAGCAGCATTATCGTTAAGATGTTCAGCCGATAACTCAGCATCTAACGTTAAATCGCCTGATTTAAGTTGTAAACCTGTTACTTTAACGTTTTGTTGTGCCAATGAAACGTTGCTCTCGGCAATAGTGAGAAAGCTGGTTAATGATTTATTGGGGATGCTATCGCCTACTGTAATCGCTTGTAAATTGCTATGACTTAACGCAAGGTTATCAAGCTGTTCATTGACCGTCAGTAACGTATTGAACTTGATGGTCTGCGTGGTTTTAGTTTGCACATCATCCATCACAAAGGCCAAATCAACCGTAACAGGCTGATTAAAAGTGACTTTATCAGTCGCTAAATTCAAAGCTTTGATAACTTGCTGGTTGCCCGTTTGTTGATTCTGCCAATTAATTTGCGCGTTAACGACCTTCACTGTACCGACCGCGAACGTGCTTAATACGGCAACGGCTGGTTGTGGGGAGGGCGCGGTCTTGGCAGCCACGGGGGCAGTGACTTTACTCGCTACAAAATCATGCCAATTGTTCACGCCCTGCTGATTTTTGACTAGATTGAGCGTGAGACCAGTTAAAACAATGCCACTGACTTCAATTTTTTTTGATAATAAAGGCAATAATTCAACGTTGATATGAGCCTCTTCTAAGCTGGCAAACGCTTGGTTATCAAACCCTGCGGCATTGCTCAGCGTCATTTTTCCCGTAGTCATGCCTAGCGTAGGGAAAAAAGCCAGTTTTAAATCACCGTCAATAATCAAATCACGCCCAATGTTATTTTTAACAGCGGCGGTGATTTCAGGCTTAAAACTATTAGGATTAATGAAAAAAACTGCCACGCCGACTGCGAGTATACTCAGTAAAACTAAGCTAGCTATAATTGACAGTATGATTTTTAAAGGATTTCTCATGCGATGCCTCGCCATTAAAAGCTACAATAATGATTTATTATCGAATATCATGCCTCACTGTTGCTAGTTACTACTAGCCTGATGATGACACAATGATAATACGATGAGGTGGAAGTATGTTGTTTTTAGCGAAAGCGTTGGCAATTGGGGTATTGATTTGGTTTTACACAACCGCTAAAGAAAAAGGTCAGCCGCCTATTAACTGGGCGATTACGGGTCTGATTGGTTATATAATTGTTTGGATAGCGGTTAGATATACACTGGTTCAAGCATTATGGGGTATGGTGTCTAAAAATCCTACAGCAGGTATTATTGTGATGCAGATACCCGCACTGTGTGCGATTGCCGCGACGGTTTTAATTCGGAAAAAGTTAATTGCCAATGCGGCTGCTGAAAAAGAATAATTAGCGATGTGTTGGGTTAGGACTATCGTCTAACCCAACACGGAAACATAAAGTTGGGTTACGCTAACCCAACTTACAGTTCTTACAACTTATCTGCGTTTTTATCCAGATATTCAGCAACACCCGCTGGGTTTGCACTCATACCTGCCGCGCCTTTTTTCCAACCTGCTGGACAAACTTCGCCATGTGCTTCGTGGAATTGTAAGGCATCAATCATACGCAATAATTCATCCATATCACGACCTAAAGGCAGATCGTTAACCACTTGGTGACGCACTAAACCACTACGGTCGATTAAGAACGTACCACGATAAGCAACCGCAGGTGCAGCCGCTTCAACGTCATAATCTTTGCAAATAGAGTGCGCAATATCGGCTGCCATTGTGTAACGAACAGGACCGATACCGCCTTGGTTGATTGGGGTGTTACGCCATGCGTTGTGGGTAAAATGTGAGTCAATAGACACGGCAATCACTTCAACACCACGGCTTTTGAATTCATCCATACG
>DFWO01000061.1:9334-18278 GCA_002380945.1 Methylococcaceae bacterium UBA4132
GTAAAATCCAGTGGATAGAAAAATACCACGGCATATTTACCGTTAGTGGCTTCAGAAAAGCTGAATGAATCAACTATCTGACCGTCGCCTAATACGGCTGGAACTGTAAAATCAGGTGCTTGTTTACCGACTAAAACGCTCATTGATTATCTCCAATAATAGTTAAAAAACAAATACTTACAAACTAATTGAGCCACTGAGACAGTGGAATAGGCAATATTCTACACTAGAACAGTCGGGAATAGGGTAGTTATTTTTAATGTACCACCTGTCGCCATAAAAGCACTATAAATCAATTTGTTAAATGATTAATAATATATTCCTACCACACAGACTCAACAATCTGCCTATATGAAACAAAGTGCCGCTTTTATCAATGATTATTCGGACTGGCTAACTCAGTTCGATAACAAACTATTTTTGACCAAACTTCTTGATCTTTTCAGTGCGACAAATATCTATATTGTCGATAAAGATCAACAAGTTATTTACTGGAGTCAGGGCATGGAAACCTTGACTGGCTTACGATACGATGCGGTCATCGGTAAAACATGTTTGCCCATTTACAACATCAGTTCCGCCGATGCTAAACAGCAAATTCAGTTGCCTAATACGGAAACTAGCGTCAACAAAACAGTACAAGTTTTATACGACAAAGACGGCGTATTTGCAGGTGGCTTAGGTTTGTTACAACCCTACTCAGAGTTAAGCAACGAACCATTAGCGACTGCAAAGTTAGAACACGGTAGTCAAAATTTTCACGGCATACTCAGCCGCTCACCCGCCATGCAGGATGTGTTCCATCTCATTGCTAATGCCGCTGAAACTGCCGTCACTGTGCTAGTCAGAGGCGAAAGCGGCACGGGTAAAGAATTAGTCGCCAAAGCCATTCATGATCTAAGTGTGCGTAAAAACGAACCCTTTTTAGCTATCAATTGTGCGGCTCTTTCTAGCAATCTACTGGAAAGTGAATTATTTGGTCATGTGCGTGGTGCATTCACAGGTGCAATTAAAGATCACAACGGTTTATTTCAACGAGCGCATGGCGGTACATTATTCTTGGACGAAGTAGCTGAACTGCCTCTCGAACTACAAGCAAAATTACTGCGCGTTATTCAAGAAAGAAATTACATCCCTGTCGGCGGAGATCGCTCTGTAAGCGTCGATGTGCGAATTATAGCAGCTACCCATAGGTCACTACGAGAAGAGGTCAAGAATGGTCATTTTCGTGAGGATTTGATGTATCGACTACGGGTTGTACCAATCTTTTTACCGCCGTTAAGAGAACGCCGTGAAGATATTGGCTTGTTAATCTGGCATTTTATTCGCCAACACAATGCCGCTAATGTTAGAAAAATTGAAAAAATCGAACCTCACGCCATGCGAACTTTACTTGACCACCCTTGGCTAGGAAATGTGCGCGAACTGCAAAATGTCGTTGAATATGCGTTTGCCGTTGGACGTGGCACAACATTACGTCTTTCTGAACTGCCGCCCGAATTTAGAGAACCACGACGAATTGAACAACCTACTAAAAATTTACCCGCGTCAACCCAACAAGAAGCCACCGCTATTCGTCAAGCACTTGAACAAAGTAACGGTAAAGTGACAATTGCTGCTCAGTTATTGGGTATGAGTCGAGCAACTTTTTGGCGCAAACGCAAGCTATATTCGCTGTAGATTTTTACCCAGATATATGTTGGAAAATTATGTTACATTTTCTCTAACTGACTAAAAAATGTGCAGTTTCTTACCGCACGTTAGTGAGATTTATTAGCTAACCTCACAGTAGTTATCCACAAAAATTATTGTGGATAACTTTGTGTATAAACCCCGATTTTCTGTGCATAACTTTGTGTATAAACTGTGTATAACTTAAATCCATTAAGTTATACACAAGTTACGCACAGGTTATACACAGGGTTATCCACAGAAAAAACACAATATAATTTATTGATTCTTAAAGAAAACACGCTAGTTATCCACAAAAAACCCACTCCCTAATAGTAATAAGATAAAGATAAAAGAAATATATATTATGAAATTTACAATCAATCGAGAACAACTTTTAACCCCTTTACAACAAATCGTTAGTGTTATCGAAAAACGACAAACCATGCCGATACTTGCCAATGTGTTAATCGACATCAAAGACGACCAACTCACACTAACAGGCACAGATTTAGAAATTCAGATTATCGCAAGACTCAACATCAATTCAGCAACAGCAGGATCAATTACCGTACCTGCTAGAAAATTTTTAGATATATGTCGGCTACTACCTAACGGAGCTGAAATTAAATTTGAACAACACGACGATAAAGTAAAAATATCATCTAATCGCAGTAAATTTTCTCTAAGCTGCTTACCTGCTGACAATTATCCAGAATTTGCAGAAAGCGAATTAGAAAATCAATTTTCTATCAATGCAGGGAAATTTAAAAAAGCTCTTGATAAGACATTGTTTTGTATGGCAAATCAGGACGTACGTTATTATTTAAACGGTCTATTGCTGCATATTTCTAACAGCCATTTAGAACTGGTTGCTTCTGATGGACACCGTTTATCTATTTATGAAGACCAGTTAGAACAAGGAACAGGCTTTGAAGCACGCATTATTTTGCCCAGAAAAGGCGTATTAGAACTTAATCGCCTACTTGATGATCCCGATGCTGAATTAAAAGTAGAATTTTCTAGTAACAATATTCGTATTTTTATCAAGAACTTAGTATTCTCGGCCAAATTAGTCGATTCAAAATACCCCGATTTTGGCAAAGTCTTTCAACAAGATTTCTTTAGTAAAATTCATATTGAAAAACAACTACTTAAAAACGCATTAACGCGAGTAGCTATTTTATCCAATGAAAAATTTAAAGGCGTAACCTTCGACATGACCAGCGATAGCCTACGCATCAGCACACACAATCCCGAACACGACGAAGCAGAAGAAGAACTAGCCATTGAATACACAGGCGATCCATTATCCATCGCCTTCAATGCCCAATACCTACTCGATGCTGTATCAAATCTCGATTCTGAATACGCAGTACTTACCATAGCTAGCAACGCCAGCAGTTGTTTTATCGACGAACCCGAAGGCTGTGCGTATAAATTTATTGTTATGCCCATGCGTTTATAACGTTAAGCTAAACGTGAAACACTGCACACAATGTTCCACGTGGAACATTGTTGTGTAACCAAGTACGAGGTATTAAACAAAACACGCCTATTTGTCCACATTTACTCCTTATATATATAGGGCAGTAAAAAACTATGACTAAAAGCATCTAACTGTCACAATTAGATTTAAACAACAGCTATAGCTAATACATCGTAAGATGATTACAATCCGTTCGCCCTGAGCCGTGAGCTTGTCGAACAGTCGAAGGGTGCTGTGGTTCGACAAGCTCACCACGAACGGTGTCACAAATACTGAATTAGCCATACCGTTTTGTCAGTCCTTAACTAATTGATTTTCGGGGAATACAGCCCATCAACTCTACGAATTAAAGCCATGTCAGATAACAAAATCAAACACTTAGACTAGATTCAACAAACCATCAGCTGCATGGCGACGGTTTCTTTTCAAATCAAAATAGGGAATTAAACAATGAGTTTTAGCAAAGCATTTCTCACGCTCTGATTTGTTTGTTCTTTTTGCTTCAATTGATAGCTTAGAATCTCCTTGGGTCAATACTGAAATAAAACTTGCTCAAGAATCATTATATTCGGGTAAGTTAGGTGGAATTATCGTTTTTATTATTGATGAGTTGAATCACGCAGAGTTACCATCTTGGCTAACACAATATGTGTTTATCAAATCATCTAACCCGATAAAAATAGCAAATAAAATTCGGGCTGATTTGATTTCCCTTGATTTAGCTTCGCAACCATCTCGTACTATATGGGTGGGACGAGCTAAAGAAATAGCAGAAATTGAAGAACGTCTAAGTGATTTAACTTCTGATCCGCCAAATTTGATTTATGTTAGTGGTGCAGAAGGAATTGGTCGTCGTTCGTTATTGCATCGAGTTTTAGGAAGTATTTATCCAAGTTACGATATAAAAGGCATTGAAACATCTTTGACAGATAGCGAGGGAAGTCTTGAGTTGTTGTTTAAACTCTATGTTTTACTAAAAAGCCCTGTGCGTTCTGAATTAGATAAGCTACTTACGGATTTTCAAAAAATGGAAATTTCTGAACAAGTAAAACAAATTGCTCTACTTATAGCAGATATTACATCAGAAAAACAGTTTCTTTGGTTAAATGTTGATGCTGGAGCTATAACTGAAAATGGAGTATTTCAACCTTGGTTATATCAACTTATTCGCGAACTTCCATCAAAGCAATATCCACAATTAATAATTGTAGGTAGAAGAATGCCATCGTTTGAAACACAGCGAAAAAACAAAAATGTTGCTTGTTTTAAAATCGAAAGTTTAAATCCTAAAGATTCTGAAAAACTATGGATTTTTGCTTTACAACAGAATTCAATTAATGCACCAAAACAGTTTATTCTCGAACTAAATAAACAAATAACAGGGCATCCTAGCACCATTTTGGCTACTGCTGAATATATAAAGCAAATGGGTCATGCAGTGCTAATAGCTAATAACAAATCTTTGTTAGAACAAATTCGAGCCTTATCGTATTCATTGGTTGATAACATTTCATTTTCAGAAAATGAAGAAGAGCTATTAGCCTTATTCGAGGAATTTAACATATTACCTGCAACTGATATTGCAGCGATTTTTGGAAATGATGACACAGAAATATCAAAAGCTCTCATAAGATTGCTTGATTTCGGTATTTTAGAACCACAAGGCGACTTTCTTCAATTAGCACCTTATTTAATCAATGCACAATTGAAACAAAAGTTTTCAAAAAATACGGCAACTTTCATCATACAGGCTAGAAAAAAATTATTAACATTTAGTGAAAATTACAAGGTTGATGATCAAGTATCTATAGCAACTATTGAAGCAACGACCCTTGCTGCTATAAAAGAAGGAAAACAAGGTTTCTTCTCTGACAGGTCATTACTTGGTTCACATTTTCTTAGAGTGGCTCGTGATTGTTATGATAAAAAGTCATATTCTGAAACAATTACTTTTTGCCACAAAGCCTTTGACAAACAAGATACTTTAACAATCAATGCTAAAACAGAAGTGCTTAGATTGATGGGTATGTCCGCTATTAGAATATCCAAAGATAATGCTTTAGATTTTGCTATCGATAATCTCGAAAAACTAAATTTATCAGCCGCAAAACGTCATATTTATTTTATGCGTGGATTTAATAATCGTTGGCATGGCAAATTTAGTGAAGCTGAAAAAGAGTTTAGAGAAGCATTACGTTATCAGGAAAGTGACTTTCATATTTTGCGTGAATTAGCCACCACATTAGTAGAAATGGAGAATTACTCCGAAGCTGAAAAATTTGCGCGTAGTGCTTTTTTACATTCTCGTCAAAACCCATACCTATTAGATATTCTTTTATGCTCTTTGATTGAGCGTCTTCGACCAAATCCTTTTGCTTTAAATAATGATGTGGAAATTCAAGACTTATTTGAACGACTTGAAATTGCAGATAAAAGGGAAAAAAAGAGTTTTTACTCAATGAGAAAAGCTCATTTTTTTAGCGTATTAAAAAATCCATCTGTTGCTTTAGAGTGGGCAAATAAGGCTGTTAGTGAAAATCCTAATTTATTATCCGTGCATTTAACTAGAGCTGAAATCAAGATGAAGTTTAGTAAAGACTCTAATACATTTCAGTCAGTTAAAGAAGATTTTAAAAAAATTCAAGATATGATTGATAAAAATGGAGGGCGAAAAAGTTTTGTGTCTAGTTTGAATAAGCTAAAAATATATTACGATGTGGCAAAAGGAAATTATACTGCTGCAATCGAAACACTTGAAAAATCAAGCTCTATTTTGAAACATCTAAAACAAAAACTATCTGTTTTTATTGCAACTGAAATCGCTCATTCAGGAAGCACAGATAAACATTTAGTGGAATGGGTAAAAAGAAATTCTTCCAAATAATTTTGTAGTAGTTATAAATAATGCACGCTCTACATTTTGACACGCATCTTTATATTAAGAATCTTTGATTCTAAAAACACAATAGGTTTAAACATCACAGCTCAAAGAAGAATCAAACATGGCTGAATCCGAAGGTGTCATTAAATATGAACTTCATCACATTGATGAGGAACTGGCTAAGGAATTTTCCTTAGCTGAAATCAATGCTTGGCATACTGTGTTGTTTAAACTCAATCTTATTGGACAAGACCCATGTCGTTATCATGGACTAGGCTATGGCAATATCAGTCAACGCATTGCAGGCAGTTCACAATTTATTATCAGTGGTACGCAAACAGGACATCTTGAGCAATTAAGTCGGCAGGATTATTGTTTGATTACCCAAGCTTATCCACATAAAAATCAAATTTATTCACAAGGCGCGTGTAAACCTTCATCGGAAGCACTGACTCATGCCAGTGTGTATGCACACGATGCCCGTATCAATGCGGTGATTCATGTGCATAGTCCGATTATTTGGCAAAACACTGATGCTTTGAGCTTAGCCCACACCGCCGCCGATATAGCTTATGGTACGCCTGAAATGGCTAAGGCAGTCGCAGAATTACTTAAAACGAAACCAACCATCAACGTATTTACCATGCTTGGGCATGAAGATGGTGTCATCGCATTTGGTGAGTCATTAAGCGCGGCAGCAGTTGCGTTGATTAAACAATTATCCGCCGCTTTTGCCATTGAACAGATTGAGCTTTAGCTTATAACAGCAAAAATGTTCCACGTAGAACATTGCCTGACTCCAAAAATAGCAGTGTCGCATTCATGCACTAGCCACCCCCGCCATCGTGTATAATTTACACGCAACACACTATCCTAGCCGAATGAATAAATGTTCCACGTGGAACATTGCAATCAAGGCAATGTTTGCTGTGCAACAGCATAACTAAAATTAAAAAATAATGTTCCACGTGGAACATTCATCACTAGAGGAAGAATGAGAAAGTCATGACTAACGCTAACGATCACTACGACAGTACCAATATTCAAGTGTTAAAAGGTTTGGATGCAGTCAGAAAGCGTCCAGGTATGTACATCGGTGATACCGATGATGGCTCTGGTTTGCATCACATGGTTTTTGAAGTGGTGGATAATTCCATAGACGAAGCCTTAGCGGGTTATTGCAAAGAAGTTCGCGTAGTTATTCACAGTAATGGTTCTGTGACGGTTGCCGATGATGGGCGCGGTATTCCTGTCGATATACACGAAGAAGAAGGCGTATCAGCAGCGGAAGTTATTATGACCGTGCTTCATGCAGGCGGTAAGTTTGATGATAATTCTTATAAAGTGTCAGGCGGTCTGCACGGTGTCGGTGTGTCGGTGGTGAATGCTTTATCGGAAGAACTCAATTTAGAAATTCGCCGCAATGGTAAGTTATATCAACAAAAATACATCATGGGCGTGCCAGTTGAACGGTTAGCGGAAGCGGGTGATGCAGAAGGAACAGGCACAGCGATTAACTTTAAACCCAGCGCACAAACCTTTACTGATTTAGAATTTCACTACGATATTTTGGCAAAGCGTTTGCGCGAACTGTCATTTTTAAATTCAGGTGTGCGTATCAGCTTGACCGATGAGCGCACCGACCGCCAAGATGTATTTGAATTTGAAGGCGGTATCAGCGCGTTTGTCACTCACTTAAATAAAAACAAAACGCCGCTATTCCCCGATGTGTTTTATTTTATTGCCGAAAAAGAAGGCGTGACCGTGGAAGTCGCCATGCAGTGGAATGATTCTTACCAAGAAAACGTATTTTGTTATACCAACAACATTCCGCAACGCGATGGCGGCAGTCACTTAGCAGGTTTTAGAGGCGCGTTGACGCGCACTATCAACCAATACATTGAATCCAGCGGCGCGGCAAAAAAAGAAAAAGTATCGACTACAGGTGACGATGCGCGAGAAGGGCTAACCGCTGTATTATCAGTCAAAGTGCCAGACCCGAAATTTTCTTCACAAACTAAAGATAAGCTCGTGTCTTCGGAAGTGAAGCCACTGGTCGAATCAACGATGAATGAAAAGCTGCAAGAGTTTTTATTAGAAAAACCGCAAATTGCTAAAACTATTGTCGGTAAAATTATCGATGCTGCAAGAGCCAGAGAAGCCGCGCGTAAAGCCCGCGAAATGACACGCCGTAAAACCACGTTGGATATTGCAGGTCTCCCAGGAAAATTGGCCGATTGCCAAGAAAAAGATCCAGCCCTTTCTGAACTGTTTTTAGTGGAAGGGGATTCGGCGGGCGGTTCAGCCAAACAAGGACGCGACCGCCGCACACAAGCGATTTTGCCGTTAAAAGGTAAAATTTTGAACGTCGAAAAAGCCCGTTTCGACAAAATGATTTCCTCCGAAGAAGTCGGCACACTTATCACTGCGTTAGGCTGTGGCATTGGCAAAGACGAATACAATCTCGAAAAACTGCGTTATCACCGCATCATCATTATGACTGATGCGGACGTAGACGGTTCACACATACGCACTTTGTTACTGACCTTTTTCTATAGACAGCTGCCTGAAATTGTCGAAAAAGGTTACATTTATATTGCTCAGCCGCCTTTATATAAGGTAAAAAAAGGCAAACAAGAAAATTACGTCAAAGACGATGCTGAATTAAACCGCTACCTGATTCAACTGGCGTTAGATAAAGCCCAGTTATTTACGGATGCTGAAACGCCACCGATACAAGGCGCGGGTTTAGAAAAACTGGCTAATGAATATGTCGGTGTCGTGGAAGTGGTTGATCGTTTAGCGCGTCGTTATGACAACGTGTTTTTAGAACAACTTGCCATGATGGACGTAGTAGATGATGAACTGAAACAAGACGAGCAGAAACTTAACGCTTGGCTAGC
>DFWO01000061.1:18516-19906 GCA_002380945.1 Methylococcaceae bacterium UBA4132
AAGTTACAACAGCGTTTACAAGATTGCGACAGCAAAGCGGAATTTATCATCACGCTGGATTACAAAACCAGTCACGATTTTTCCGTGTTAATCACTAAACGCCTGCACGCGATTACCAAAACTTTTGTACTGCCCTCCACGTTCTTTAACGGCAAGGATTACGCAAAAATCGTCTCTTATATCCAACATACCGCCGAGATGTTCACCGCCACTTCATTCATGCAAATGGGCGAACGCCAACAACCCGTCAGCAACTTCAAACAAGCCTTTGACTGGATGATGAAAGAAATCAAAAAAGGGCAACACATCCAACGCTACAAAGGACTAGGCGAAATGAATCCAGAACAACTCTGGGAAACCACGCTAGATGCCAACAACCGCCGTTTACTACAAGTGCGTATCGAAGATGTGATTGCCGCCGATGAAATTTTTACCACGCTCATGGGTGATGTTGTCGAACCCCGCCGTGATTTTATCGTGCAGAATGCGTTGAATGTGGGCGTGTTGGA
Source organism: Methylococcaceae bacterium UBA4132 (assembly GCA_002380945.1). Taxonomy (GTDB): domain Bacteria; phylum Pseudomonadota; class Gammaproteobacteria; order Methylococcales; family Methylomonadaceae; genus UBA4132. The sequence goes on from DFWO01000061.1 coordinate 19,026, forward strand.
TGTGTAATTTAAAGTGAGCTTTGCGAACATTTAACACAATTAAGGTCGCTGTTGGGTGGGGTATTCCTTACAATGATGTACGGAGAGTAGCACCCAACCTAAGATACTTTTTCAGGCAACAAAGAAGTTATCATTTGCTCACTTTGTCTGTAAGGTGAGCGAAATAAAGAGGCAGCATGAAAGACCTAACAAATTCAAACATTAAAGTGGCAAAATATTTCAAATAATCACTATGCTCTGAATCGAATACAAGATTTTGATGTATCAATATTTCAGGACACAAAGTTAAGCTGCTTTGTGTTGCGATTCGGTGTGACACAGGCGAGACATAGCCATTGCTGGAATAGAATCGTTGTCAGTTATATAGTCAAACACGACTTTTCTAGCGTACTCTCTAGTTGGGTAGGGTTGTTGGTGTATCAATTCGGGGTTTTCATGGTATGAAAAAAACTCTCGGAGACGGCATTGACCCAACAGTTGCCTTTGTGACTCATACTTTGCTGAATGCCATGTTGCTTGAGTACAAACGGTGGCAGACCAAGGCGTATTGATTGCCTCGATCGGTGTGCCAGAGTAAGCCTTTAGCGTGCTTACGTTTTCAGAGTGCCATCAACAGTGAATCATTGACCAGTCTAGCACGCAGGTGAGCTGCCATCGAGCAGCCGACCACTTGCCGTGAATACCAGTCAATCACCACTGCCACACTAACCAAACTTATTAGGTGTGAAGGAAAGCCCCTAAAACATATATAGATACTTTTTTAGGTAGTGGTAAAAATCAAAGTGATATAGACAAATTGTATTTCCGAATGAAAAGATGGGTGACCCAAGCATGATAGTCATCGGACTTTGAAAAAGAGGTATTGTTAATTAAAAATAGCG
>DFWO01000011.1 GCA_002380945.1 Methylococcaceae bacterium UBA4132
GAGATGTTGAACAGGTTCTAAGCCGATTGTGGTTAATAGGGGTGGTTGCTGGTGTTTTAAGACACCAAAACAAATGTGTAACAGTTTTCGCATGGCTGCGCCTAGGACAAACATTTTGCTTTTGCCTTTCTGGGTTAGCTGTTCATATTGGACTTTGAGTCAGGGTCAGGGTCAGGGTTGTAGCGTATGGCGACCACACACAGCCGCCATTGATGCGGCTACACTAAATTAGTCGAGAACAGTTTGAATGTATCCGTGAATTATTGGAATCAGCACGAAAGAAAACGCGCCCCCGCCAAGTTGACCTGTACGAAGTATTTTGTCCAGTGCTGTACTTGTTGAGAAGCGGTTGTCAGTGGCGGATGCTACCCAGTGACTTTCCGAAGTGGCGATTACTTTACGTTATGGAGTCACAAGCCAGAAGAAGACATGAGCCTGCTAGAACAGGCATTAAAAAGACAGGTTGGCGAGGTGCGTACAAAACAGGGTCGCAACGTCAAAACGAGCTTTTGTATCGTTGATGCACAAAGTGTAAAAAATACCAGTTGCGCAAGGAACAAAGACTATGACGCAGGCAAAAAGTATCGGGTATCAAGCGGCATCTTCTGGTGGATAGCCAACGAATGCCATCCGATTACCGATGACATAAGCAACCACCTGTCAAGTTCGCCGGCATAACGCAATCCACAACCAACGTCTAGCCGAACGGCATTTAACAAACGACCACGCCTCATCCCATTCCAACACGTCCTTTCTTTTTGCGGGTGCTAGCATATCTGTTAGCTCAGGGTTTGCTAGGGTTCTTTTTAACCACTTAGCCAGTGTCGGGCGCGACACTTTGACAATACGGCAGATACTTCTCATGCTCGGACGTTCGAAATAAGCATTAAGTCTCCTCTCTTTCTCTCCTTCTCTTCTCTTCGCTATGCCTAGCTTCTGGATTAACAACTCCTCTGCGTCCACAACTCTTGCAGTTTCCCTCTGCCAGAATGACCATTTTTTATCAGCTCGACGCTCTCACAGGAATGACATCGGTAAATTATTTTTTCTTCTATCATGATGCAAATTATCTACCATCACTAAAAATTTAGCCACTACCAAATCTTTTACAACCGACAACGAATCCCTGTATCTCGCCCGTCACACCGAATCACAGCACAAAGCTGCTTAACTTTGTGTCCTGAAAAGAGTTAACACATCAACCATTCAGTTTTAAGAAAGTTAGTGCATGGGTTTTATCTACGTCACAAGCTTTATTGCCTAAGGTCAGGTTCAAACTCTAATCATGTATTCTGAATATAATTAACCAGACAATGTATCATTGCTTTGGAAAAGAGATAAGATCAAGTTAGTATAATGTAACTCGACATTTTCACGGAATTCACTATGAAATCACCTCTTTTTTACTTCATTCCACTCATCAGTTTTTTATTATCAGCTTGTGCCACTGATACTAACGCACCCTCATTAATCGCTAACGAATCTTCTGCAAAAACTAAATCTGCTGACAAAAAAATGTCGCACAAACATGAAAAGAAAGGTGTGTGTGCCGATACCAAAGCACCACCTTTAAGTAAATGTGCTGATACCGTAACAGCCACTTTTGATAATAAAGGCGTATTGTGGGCAGTTTGGACAAACAACCAAGCTATTTATGTACAGTCATCGAAGAATAAGGGTAAAAACTTTACTGCACCTATGTTAGTCAATGCTAAACCTGAAGCGGTGGCAGCAGAAAATGAAAGCCGCCCCAAAATAAAAGTCGATGTAAAAGGCAATATCTATCTAACATGGGTGATTATGTTGGATAAAAAACGTAGCTCTTATGTGCGCTTTAGCCGTTCCACCGATGGCGGTAAATCATTTTCTACCCCTGTCACTGTCAACGATGATTTACAAGTGATTCGCCATCGTTTCGATAGTTTAGCTGTGGGTAAAAACGGTGAAATTTTTGTCGTCTGGTTAGATGCGCGTGATTATGAAGCGGCAAAAAAAGCAGGTAAAGAGGCTAAAGGTTTGTCCTTGTACTACACGGTCTCAACTGACGGTGGAAAACATTTCGCGCCTAACAAAAGCATTGCTGAGCATGTGTGCGAATGTTGTCGCATAGACACCGCTGTTGCCCCAGATAACACGCCCGTTGTAGTATGGCGACATATTTTTGAGGGTGGCATTCGTGACCATGCTTTGGTTAAATTTAAAGATTGGCAAACGCCTTATGCCCCTCAACGCTTGAGCAAAGAACAATGGCAAATTGATGCTTGCCCTCATCACGGTCCTGCGCTCAGTATCAGTGATTCGGGTATTTATCATGCCGTTTGGTTTAGCGGCGCAGCCAATAAACAAGGCTTGTTTTACGCTTACTCTACCGATGGTGGCAAGAATTTTTCTGAGTCAGTCAATTTTGGCAAAGAAGGTACCAGTCATCCACACGTTTTAGCGTTCAATAAACAAGTGTTCATCACTTGGCAGCATTTTGATGGCAAAGTGAACCGTGCTTTCATCATGAAATCCAATAATGAAGGCAAAACATGGTCTACCCCTGAAATAATTGCGCAAACGGCAGAAATGGCAGATGAGCCATTTCTAGTCAGTGATGGGCAGAACGTTTATCTGTCTTGGCAATCAGCACAAAAAGACTATCAATTAATTGCTATTCAATAGTTGGTAATCGACACTGTAAAGACCTTGCAATGCAAGGTCTTTACAGTGAATATATCCCCCCTCACCTGCACCACCATGACAACTTATGTCATTCTCATTACTGCACTAAAAAAACTTGTTGATTTTTTGTTGCCTCAGCACTGCTTAAAGCGTGATATATCGAGTATGATTACCCTACACTTACCCAACATTCTAAGGAGAAAAAACATGACTGAATCTAGCATCTTAACTGTAAAAGGTATGAAATGTGGCGGTTGTGAAACCACTGTCAAAGATAAATTACAAGCCATTGACGGTATCAGCTCAGTCACCGCGTCTTTCAAAAACAACGAAGTCGTGGTTGAGTTTGATAGCGAAAAAGTCAATCTGGACACCATTAAAAGTGTCATCACTCAAGCGGGTTTTACCGTCGAGTAACTCATTCGTCTAGGGGGTTTTATGTCTCAAGATCAAACAGTGGAAGGTATTCGCTTATCCATTTTAGGAATGCGCTGTGCAGGTTGCGTCAGTGCGGTGGAAGGTTCATTAGCCGCCGTTGAGGGCGTTACTGAAGTCACGGTTAATTTTGCCGACCATTCCGCGTTAGTCAAGGGCAATGCTAATCCTGAACAGTTAAAACAAGCCGTTAAAGACGCAGGGTTTGATGCCGCCATTATGGAAGGATTGGAAGACCCTGCTGAACAAGAGCAACAAGAACACCAACGCTATCAACAATTAATGCAAAAAGCCAAAGTTGCAGGTGGCTTTGGTGCATTTCTAATGTTGATTGATCTATTTGGCTGGATGCCAGACATGACATCAGGAAAATGGTTCTGGATTATTATCGCCATCATTACGCTAGGCATACTCGCTTATTCGGGCGAGCATTTTTATAAAGGTGCGTATAAATCCTTGCTGTTAAAGCAAGCCAATATGGACACCTTAATCGCCTTAGGGACAGGCTCGGCGTGGATATATTCCTGCATCGTCATTGATTATCAAGCTTTGCTACCTAGCATTGCCACTCATGCCTATTTTGAAGCCGCAGTGGTAATTTTGGCATTTATCAATTTAGGAACAGGCTTAGAAACCTTAGCTAGAGGGCGTACTTCGTCGGCAATTCGACAACTCATAGGCTTGCAACCACGCACCGCTCGCGTGATTAGAGACGGTGAAGAAATGGATATTGCTATTGAACACGTTGGTTTAGGTGAAACCTTACGCGTTAGACCAGGTGAAAAAATCGCCGTTGATGGTGTGCTTATTGAAGGGCATTCCAGCGTTGATGAATCCATGCTGACAGGTGAATCGTTGCCTGTTGAAAAAACCGTTGGTATGCAGGTGGTCGCAGGTACGATGAATCAAACAGGCAGTTTTTTATTTACTGCCACGCGTATTGGTCGTGATACTGCCCTCGCACAAATTATTAATAGTGTACGACAAGCACAAAGCAGTAAACCTGAAATTGCCCGTTTAGCGGATAAAATTTCTGCGGTGTTTGTACCTGCTGTGGTCGCCATCTCGCTATTCACCTTTTTGATTTGGTACGTCTTTGGCCCTGAGCCATCCTTGGGTTATGCGTTCGTCACCTCCATGACCGTGTTAGTCATTGCTTGCCCCTGTGCGTTGGGTTTAGCCACACCAATTTCTGTTATGGTAGCCGTTGGTCGTGCCGCACAATCGGGTATTCTGATTCGTAAAGGTGAAGCTCTGCAAAGCGCGGGTAAAATTAGCTGTTTAGTGCTGGATAAAACTGGCACGGTCACCGAAGGCAAACCCACCGTTGCCAGTGTGTCAGCCCTCGCTGATTTAAGTGAAGATGAGGTGTTACAACTGGCTGCCAGTATTGAATCAGGCTCAGAACACCCGTTAGCCGCCGCGATTTTAGCCCGCGCTGAACAAAAACAACTCACACTCAGCAAAGTTACACAATTTGCCGCCAGTGCAGGTCATGGTGTGAGCGGTCACATTGGCGACCAACTCATTTTGTTTGGTAACACGGCGTTAATGGCAGAATACGGCGTTTCAACCACTGAATACACCGCACAACTGGAACAGTTTGCCCATCAAGGACAAACCCCGATGTTACTGACCGTCAATCAGCGCGTAGTCGGTATTATTGCCGTGTCGGATCCCATTAAAAAAGATTCCGCCGCCGCTGTGCAACGTCTGCATGAACTAGGCATACGCATTATTATGGTGACAGGTGACAATCCGATCACTGCTCATGCTATTGCTGCGCAAGCCGGTATCAGCGAAGTTAAGGCACAAGTATTACCGCAAGATAAAGCGACCGTTGTCACAGCCCTGCAACAACAAGGCGAGATAGTTGGCATGGTCGGTGATGGTATCAACGATGCCCCTGCACTGGCACAAGCCAATGTCGGTTTTGCTATCGGTACAGGCACGGATGTGGCGATTGAAAGTGCCGATGTGGTGATTTTGCAAGGCTCATTGCTCAAAGTTCCTGAAGCGATTGCCTTATCTAAAGCAACGGTAATTAATATTAAACAAAACCTACTCGGTGCATTTATTTACAACACGCTTAGCATTCCTGTTGCCGCAGGTTTGTTGTATCCATTATTTGGTATTTTACTCAATCCGATGATTGCAGGTGCGGCGATGGCGATGTCTTCAGTCACGGTGGTGACGAATGCTAACCGTTTACGCTGGGCAAAATTGGATGATAAGTAGGTACGACACAATTTAGTCCACGAAAAACACAAAAAGCACGAAAATAATAGCTTAATGTTATAAGCTACATACTGTTCGTGTCTTTCGTGCTTTTCGTGGAAAATTATTAAGATGGCAAATCTTTTATAGTCTCAACGTCAGTACACCTATTATTTTGATTAACCCATGAAACAACTTAGCTATCTTATGCTTTTATTGGGCTTGATTATGATTGGCTGGGATTATCCCATGCTCTACCCATTAAAATTATTGGTGGTATTTTTTCATGAATCATCACACGCTTTAGCCACTTTATTAACAGGTGGTTCGGTTAAGGAACTGATTATTAATAAAGACCAAGGCGGGCATGTTATTTCCCAAGGCGGTAATCGGTTTATTATCTTATCAGCAGGTTATATTGGCTCATTACTTTGGGGCGTGGTTATTTACCTTGCCAGTGTAAAGAGTCGTTATGATAAAGCCATTATGACCGTGCTAGGCATCAGCATTATTATCATCACGGTCGTGCTGTCGCGCAGTCTGTTTAGCTGGTTATTTGGCTTATTAACAGGCGGGGCAATGTTATTAATGGCAAAGTATTTAGCCGAACAATATAACGATTTTGCCCTTAGAGTCATTGGCTTAACCAGCATGATGTATGCCCCGCTGGATATTTATAGCGACACCATTTCGCGTAGCCATTTACCATCTGATGCTTATTTATTAGCTGACTACATAGGCGGCACAACGCTATTATGGGGTGGCTTGTGGATTATTATCAGCGTTGTGGTTATTTTTTATTGTTTTAACATGTCTTTAATAAAGCCATTGCTGAATGATTTTCCTAAGAAATAATATTTTTACGCCAATTATTAAACAGCATATCCTTGCCTCCATTATATAAATCATTTATCAACATAGCTTATGAAAATCCTAATTTTTGAATATATTAATGGCGGTGGTTTTGCAGATACTGAGTTACCGCCTAGCTTAGCGCGTGAAGGCTTGTTGATGCTAACAGCCGTGCTGAATGACTTAATAGCTAATGGTGAACATGAATTGTCGGTGTTGTTGGATCAGCGGTGTGTCCATGCTGCGCCACAGGGTGTGAATGTAATTACTGTGAAACCAGAAGACGATGTGTTGACGGTTTTTACTCAGGCATTACGACAATGTGATGCGGTGTTGCCTATTGCACCTGAAACTAAACAGATTTTATGGACGCTGTGTGCTACGGTTGAAGCGGCGGGTAAACGCTTGTTGTCATCGTCAGCCAGTGCAGTGGCTAAAACGGCTGATAAGATGGAAACGTTTGCTATTTTATCGGCGCATCATATCACTACTGTACCTAGTCACCGTTTAGATAAGTATCCACATTTTCATGAGCAGGGTACGGTGATTAAAGCGCGTGATGGCGCGGGCTGTGAAAACTGTTTTGTCTGTTATAACGAAGATGATTTTGAACGGCTGTTAGTCAGTTTGCATCATCCAGAACATTATCTTATTCAGCCTTTTATCAAAGGGATCGCCTTGAGTCTATCAGTGTTATTTAAACAAGGTATGGGAACTGTGTTATCTGTCAATCGCCAGTTTATTAGCATACATGAGAATCAGCGTCTTAAATTGACAGGGTGTGAAGTGAATTGCCATGTGGAAAAAACTGCATTCCAGACCATTGTCAATCAAATAGCACAGGCGTTTCCTGATTTGTGGGGTTATGTAGGCATTGATTTAATTAAACACGACGAGCAGTTATTAGTGGTAGAAATTAATCCGCGCTTGACCAGTTCATACACGGGCATCGGTGCAGCATTGGGGATTAATGTCATGGAATTGGTATTGCAATTACTTGAGGGTGACGCAAAACCTATACCGACGAAAAATCAGACTATTCGCATTCAACTCACATAAAACATTATGCAGCATATCATCGGTTGGGATATAGGCGGAGCGCACGTTAAAGCCGCGTTATTAAATGCACACGGACAGATTGTTAAAGTTTATCAACAGCCCTGCCCGTTATGGAAAGGCTTAGAGCAATTACGTTTTGCTGTTACAGCAATAACGCGTGACTTACCGCCTGAACAATATCGTCATGCAATCACTATGACAGGCGAATTAGTGGATTTATTTGCCAACCGAGACGATGGCGTTGAACAAATTATTACCACTATGAGCGCGTTATTAACCGATAGTGAGCTGTTTATTTTTGCAGGTAAAGCGGGGTTTTTAACCGCATCACAAGTTAAAAATCAACACTATACTGCGATTGCTTCAGCGAATTGGTTAGCCAGTGCAACGCTTGCCGCACAACAGATAGGCAATGGTTTGTTTGTCGATATAGGTAGCACCACCACTGATATTTTATTACTGCATGACGGTCAAGTGGTCACTGATGCTTATAGCGATTATCAGCGATTAATCTCTCAAGAGCTGGTTTATACAGGCGTAGTGAGAACTGCCGTCATGGCAGTGGCACACACAGCCGTTGATGAAGGTAACGAGATTGGTTTAATGGCAGAATATTTTGCCACAATGGCAGATGTGTATCGCGTGACGGGTGAACTGAATGAAGCCCACGATCAAACTGACACGGCGGATGGTGCAGAAAAAACCGTGCTGGCAAGTGCTAGACGTTTATCACGCATGATAGGCTGTGATTTTCATCCTGAAGAATTAATACGTTGGCAAAATTTCGCGGCTAATCTTCGCACTCAGCAGGTTGCTAAAATTCTTTGTGCTTGTCAGTATCGCCTTAACTTGCATAAAGCTTTTACGGCAGACGCACCATTAATTGGCGCGGGTATTGGGCGGTTTTTAGTGCATGAACTGGCTGAGTTATTAGGGCGTGACTATGTGGATTTTTCAGCGTGTTGTCCAGAGGTTTCGGCTGAGTCTGAATTATCAACAGCGGATTGCGCACCTGCGGTGGCAGTCGCGTATTTGCTTGGAGTGCGCGGCGCGTAGTAAACAAATTAATAATGATAGTGGCGTTATCTCTCTATCTACCAATCCTTCGCACTAAGGAAAATATGCCGCTGGTTTTGGTTTAGGTAGATTAGCTGATTTTTCTTCTGCGACTATCCAACCGCCGCCCATTGCAAGGTATAAATCAATCGCTGATTTAAAAGTGGCAGCTCGCACTGAAGTCAGTTCAACTTGGGCATCAAATAGCTGTCGAATGGCATCAAGTTGATTGATGTAAGCTGAATAACCTTCTTCATAACGCACTTTCGACAATTGATAATACTGTCTATTGGCAGCTACTCGATTGTTTTGTTTGTCTTCTTGTTCTTGATTTTTTATTAAGCTAATGAGTGCGTTTTCAAATTCGCCAAAGCCTGTAATGATGGTTTTTTTGTAATTGGCTAAGGCGGCTTTCTGCACGGCTTCAGCGGCTTGTACTTCGCCTGCTATTTTGCCAGCAGTAAAAATAGGTGTGAGTACCGCTGAACCGACTGTCCAAAAATTTGCCCCTGGTGCAAACAAACTAGCGATTTGCGTGCTGACTTGTCCGACGTTACCTGTCAGGGAAATATTGGGAAAATATTGCGCTCGTGCGACACCTATTTGTGCATTAGCGGCAATCAGTTGTTGTTCGGCTTGGGCAATATCAGGTCGCCTCACTAATAAATCAGATGGCAAACCTGCGGGTACAGCAGGTAATTTAAGTTTATCTATCGGCAGACCACGCTCAATGGTGGTTGGATTTTTGCCTAGTAATATATTTAAGGCATTTTCAGTCAGCGCGATTTGTTGTTCATATTGTGGAATTTGCGCACTGCGGCGTTGATATTCTGAGTCGGTTTGCTGCACTTCCAAATCAGAGCTAAAGCCTTCTTTAAAGCGCAGAGTATTAATATGTAAACCTTCTTTCAATGCGGCTACAGTTTCTTTGGTAATTTCCAGCTGTTTGTCTAGCTCACGCAAGGTGATGTAAGTGCGCGCTACTTGACTGACTAAGGTGAGCATAACGGCTTGCTTGGTCGATTCTTGAGCAAGAAGTTCTGCAAACGCCGCTTCGTTAGCCCGTCTTAATGCCCCCCAAATATCTATTTGCCAGTTCATTGCGCCGCTTAAATTTGCATAATTGTTCGATGATTCAGTGCGGTTGTATTGAAATGAGCCTGACAGTTGCGGAAATAAATTAGAACGCGTAGTGCCGTACAAGCCCATGTATTGTTCAACATTGGCAATGGCTATTTTTAAATCATAATTGCCTTGAATGGCTTGCTCTATTAAACGATTTAATACGGGGTCGTTTAATTGCTTCCACCATTCGGTGTTGGTGGTATTTGCGGTATTGCTGACCTTATTACGCCACTCACTGGGGGTGATAATGTCAGGTTTTTTATAATCAGGTCCCACGGTACAGCCTGACAGTAACGCAGCTAAAGAGACAGTTAATAATTTATTCATACTGTTATTCTTTATTCAGCGTGACTGCTGGTTGACGATGGGTTATTTTTTCAATCAAATAAAAGCACAAGGGAATCATAAAAACAGCTACTACCGATGCCGCCATCATGCCACCTATCACCACAAAACCCATGACTTGTCGTGCTAAACCACCTGCACCCGTGGCTATCGCTAACGGTACACAGCCGAGAATAAACGCAAAGCTGGTCATTAAGATAGGACGTAAGCGTAATTTCGCGCCTTCCAGCGTAGCTTCTACTAGTGGCTTGCCTTCTTCTACGCCCATTTTGGCAAATTCGACGATTAAAATAGCGTTTTTAGCCGCTAAGCCTATCAGCATGACTAAGCCAATTTGTGCGTAAACATTGTTTTCATAGCCGCCCATTTTTAACGCGCCAAACGCGCCAAACACGGCAATCGGTGTGCTGAGTAATACACTAAACGGTAAATTCCAGCTTTCGTATTGTGCTGCTAAAATTAAAAATACGCATAATAGCGAGAAGGCAAAAATAACCATCGGTGATAAGCCGAGTGAGGCAATTTTAGTTTGATAACTCATGCCGATGTAGTCATAACCCATGCCGTTTGGCATGACTTCGTTGAACACCTCTTCCATCGCTGCCATGGCTTGTGATTCACTGTAACCTTCTTTGGCATTTGCCATAATTTGCGCGCTACGATACAAATTAAAGCGCATGGTAAATTCTGGACCGAAAATTTGTTTCACATTGACTAATGCCGACAGTGGCACAGTCGTTCCAGTGTTGTTACGCACATAAAACTGCCCTAGTTGTTCAGTGCTGGTGCGGTAATCACCTTCCGACGCGACATATACTTGCCACTGTCGTCCAAACCGATTGAAGTAATTTACAAAGCCACTACCCATGTAATACTGTAAGGTTTGATAAACATCGGTCAGTTTGACACCTTGCTTAATCACTTTGTCTGGATCAACTTCGGCAAAAAACTGCGGCACGGAGGGAATGAAGGTGGTGAATAATCCTGTCAGCTCAGGGCGTTTACGCGCCGCTGCCATGAATTTTTCAACATTTCCAGCCAAATAAGCCACATCTTTACCTTCGCGGTCTTCGAGAATAAAGCTAACCCCACCCGATGTCCCCACACCTGGAATAGCAGGCGGTGGAAATACCATTGCGGTTGCCCCTGGAATTTTTGCCAGTTCTTGATTGATGTGTTTTTTAATGGCGGTGTACTGCTCGGCAGGCAGTTTGCGCTCTTCCCAATTTTTCAAGGTGATAAAGAAAAATGCATTGTAAGTGGTATTGGCTTGACTGAGCATATTGTAACCAAGGACGGAGGAGTAATACTCAATCCCTGCGGTATTTTTTAATACCGCCTCCACTTGCCTTGCCATTTCACTGGTACGTTGCGCAGAGGCGGCAACGGGTAATTGCATCGCCCCATAAATATAGCCCTGATCTTCATCGGGAAGAAATCCGCTAGGAACGATTTTACCCAATCCACCTGCTAATACGGTTAAGCTAATTAGCAGGATGACACCCAATAACCAGCGTCTAATTAACGCGCCACATATACCGACATAACCATCGGTAATACGTCCAAACACGCGATTGAAACCATCAAAAAAACGTTGCAACAAGCCCGTGCTGGGTTGTCTTGGTTTTAACATGAGAGCGCACAACGCGGGAGTTAAGGTCAAGGCATTAAACGCTGACAAAATAACCGAGATAGCAATAGTCACCGCAAAGGGTTGATATAACCGCCCTGTGATACCTGGAATAAACGCCGTAGGTATAAACACCGCCGCCAGAATCAACGCAATAGCAATAACAGGTCCTGTTACTTCTTCCATCGCTTTTAAGGTTGCTTCTTTTGGGGTCTTGCCGTGTTCAATGTGATGCTCAACCGCTTCTACCACAACGATAGCATCATCAACCACCAAACCTACTGCCAGCACCAGTCCAAACAAAGACAGGGTATTGATAGAAAAGCCAAACAGAGGAAACAAAGCAAACGTACCGATGAGCGAGACAGGTACTGCTAGTAAAGGAATCAGCGTGGCACGCCAGCTCTGTAAAAACAGATAGACCACAACCATGACTAACACCAAGGCTTCAAACAGCGTGTGAACAATGTCATCAATCCCCGCCGTTACTGCTAAGGTGGTATCCAGAGCAACCTCATAATCAAGGTCAGCAGGAAACTTTTGTTTCAGTTCAGCCATTAATTTCTTCGCACCGTTGGCGGCATCCAGTGCGTTAGTACCAGGTAATTGATAAAGCGCGACTAACGCAGCAGGTTTACCATTTAAGCGGCTGGAAACGGTGTAGTTTTGCGCTCCTAATTCAATACGTCCCACATCTTTAATCCGCACAACAGAACCCGAAGGATTAACACGCAAAACAACATTGCCAAAATCTTCTTCGGTTTGTAATCGTCCTTGAGCGCGTAAAGCATAAGTAAATGCTTGACCTTGCGGTACTGGCTCAGCACCGACTTGTCCTGCTGGATTAACGGTATTTTGTGACTGAATGGCATTGACGATTTCAGGAATGGTAATGTCCATTGAAGCCAATTTGTCAGGCTTAACCCAGATACGCATCGCATATTGACCTGCACCAAACACCGAAACACTGGCAATGCCTTTAATGCGTGTGAGCTGGTCATTAAGATTAATGTAAGCATAATTGGCTAAGAAAACGTTATCGTAAGTACCCTTAGGCGAATACAACGCGAACATTATCAATGGCGCGACCGTAGATTTTACGACCGTTACCCCTTGGCTATTCACCGCAGAGGGCAATTGTGATGATGCTTGCGTTTCGCGCATTTGGGTCAAAATTTGGTCGGTATTTGGGTCAGTGGTGACATCAAAATCCACCCTCAGCGTGGTAGCACCACTGTTAGTGTTGATGGAATACATATAAGTCATGTTATCAACGCCCGACATTTGCTGCTCTATCGGCGTTGCAACCGCTTGTTCCATGGTCAGCGCGTCTGCACCTGTATAGTTGGCACTCACTTGAATTTCAGGCGGAGCAAGATTGGGAAACAACGCAACAGGCAAACCTAGCATCGACACCAGTCCCATGATCACCATTAGAATGGCGATAACCATCGCCACGATAGGACGATTAATAAAAAACTTAGCCATGCTATTACCCTGTCTTATCAGTGGCAGGTTTTTCAGAGAAAGGCTCAGGCTTTACTTTCATGCCGTTGCGTACTTTTTGCCCTCCCTCAACAATCACTTTCTCACCTAATTTAACACCTTCTTTAATAACAACCATCTGACCGCTGGTTTCACCCACTTTAACCGTGCGTATATCAACACTGTTATCCGCATTCACTACCGCTACCTGATTATTGGTTTGTAGCGTCATCACGGCTTGTTGCGGAACGACTAAGGCAGCAACATCCGTGCGAATGTTAGCGCGAATCTTCGCATACATACCTGGACGCAAGACATTTTTAGCATTAGGAAATAATGCCGCTATTTTGATAGTACCCGTATTCACATCGACTTCACGACCTGCAAAAAAGAACGTGCCGCTCTGCGGATAAATACTGTTATCCGCCAGTGTCAACTCTAAGGGGATGGATTTATGCTCACCGCCCTGTTGTCTTTTCTCAGAAAAGTGTAAATATTGCGCCTCGCTTAAACCCATATAAGCGCGAATAGGGTCAACTTGTGAAACCGAAGTCAGCTCATTATTAGTACTACCTGATCCGACTAAATCACCGAGTTGCGTCTTAGACACACCAGCAACACCCGTTATTGGCGAGGTAATTTTGGTGAAGCCCAGATTAAGCTCAGCAGTCGTAACGGCTGCCTGTGCTGCCAATACTTGCGCGTTAGCGGTAGCCACTGCACCCGCTGCATTATCACGGTCGCGAACACTCACTGCTTTTTCAGGTAATAAACGTTTAATTCTATCTAAGGCAAGTTGATTGGTTTGTAGCACTGCCTGTTGTTGCGCCAAATTTGCTTTCGCTTGTGCCAATGTTGCTTGAAAAGTGCGAGGATCAATTTCGTAAAGCAACTGACCTTTCTTAACCAAATCGCCTTCTTTGTAGTTCTGCTTAATTAGATAACCTGTCACTTGGGCGTTAATGGTCGCATTAACCATACCATCCAGCGTTCCTACCCATTCTTCAAACACGGCTACATCTTGTTGTATCACCTCAGTCACTTTAACAACTGGCTCAACGACAGGGACTTTTTCAGGCGGTTTACTACAGTCAATTAATAACAGTGAACAAATAAGCGTGAGGTAGAAACGTGCGGGTAAATGAAGAGTATTTATCATAGAAAGCCACAATGCTGACTGAAAATGAATAGGATTATCCTACAGAAAATCGCATCAAATTAGGATATTTTTTATATGCTTGACCATCGCCACGACAGGACGCTTTGCTTGCACTCACTTTATCAGGCACTGATGGTATTCCTGCGGTAATCTGTTTGGCTGGAATACACGTTGCGTAGTCTATTTTTCTGAACCACTAATAAACATTTGAATAACCTTTTCCCTACCGATGGCTCGCACCAGCTCCCGCATCGTACAGTAGACAAAGAAAAGCACGCCTAGCCATATCATTAGCAACCAAAAATGCGGCCACACTATTTCTTCAATAAGATGTTGATGAGCCTGTGCAACATCTTCGTATTTTCGCAATAACGGCACAATATGTTCCAGATAACGAAACATAAATGCCGCTGAAAAATAAATACCCGTTTTCCATATTATGTTATAAAGCAATGGCTTATGCGGAAATTTATTCACAAAAGGTAACATATCAGTCAGCAGTACCACTTTACCAACCAGCAACGCACCAATCGCCGCCATACCAAATCCTGTTAAAGGTACACCGTATTCTCGTTGTATCAACCTTTGAGTAATCATGAGGAGGCTAAAAGCAATGAAGAAAAAAATCGTGGGCGGAAGTAATTTAAAAAACTCGTGTTTTATTTTGGTGAATATTTTTGCCATAGCATTGCCTGTTAAATTGAGGTTTGAATAAGCATAAAATTGGGTTTTATACAAAATTTTGCTGTTAGTTCGTAGGTTAATGTGATTAACAAAAACAGTAAATACATGAGTTAGCAAGATTTATCATTGTCTACCGCATTGTTGCAGGAAATATAAGTTTATTTTATAAGTGATAAAAATAGCATATAATATCGATTCGATACTTCATTAAATAAATTTACCTACCTGCGAGGAAGTAGACATGATTATGATAAAAATCGCACTTTGCATATTAGCACTCGTTTTATCACCTAATGTCTTTGCCGTTGAAAGCCAAGAAAATGCCAAAGTGAATAGCTATGCCCAAGTATCTGTGCTTAATCAGGTTGCCTTTACTCAAGAAAATAAGCAAAGTACATTACCTAAATCCATAACTCAATCTCCCATTGAAGCGCAAGATGTCGGTTTTTTTACTAAATTTTATATATATTTAATAATCATCATGATTTATTGGCTTTATTGGCTAATAAACTGTCGATTATCATAAACATAGTTATCACGTTCCAATGCAGCGCATTGGAACGATGCGTTAGTTATTGATGATATTGAGCATCCCGACGACCTTGTTGGTAAGCTTTTTGTTCAGCTTCTTTATGTTTACCATACAAAAATCCACCTGTTGTTCCTACTGCTGCACCAATGGCTGCGCCCATCCCTGCATTACCTGCGATAGCACCAATGATCGCACCACCTGCGGCACCACCTAATCCACCTGTTACGGTGCGTTGTTGCGTGTCCGACATACCCGCACAGCCTGCTAAACCATTAATAGCCAACAACGTGATGACTAAAATCGTAATTTTTTTCATAACTTGTCTCCTGTTGAATTTTTGCAAGGCCATTTTTGAGTTAAAAATCTAAATTCCGTTTCTACGGGCATTTCATCCATAAATTCAGGATGCTGTTTAGCCCATGCCACAAATTCACCGATGACTTCATTTCGAGACGGGACAGGTGTGGGTGGGCAAAACAGTCTCGAATCGGGTTTGTTGTCCGATTGAGCGGTATGAAAATCATAAGCCCCCACTAAATAACCCTGACAAAAATGTATCGCCTCTCGATAATGTGGGTCTTCAGGGTTAGCACTGCATAAATTGATTAAATTTTTGGTTTTTTTATCCACAAAATCGTTGGTAGTTACATCAGCTTTTGCAAGTCCCGAACATAAAAAACTGAGCATGATGAGGTAACTTAATCTTTTTACTTTCATGTTTAATATCTCCAGTTAAGTGTGCTATGAATTTTTAGGCTTGCGAAAGTAACACGCCAGCCATTGCTATAATACCTTGTTCATCAATGTCTTGAATCGAATAATCCTGTTTATTCAGTTTATACGGATTGACCACCGAAGCGGATTTAATCACTTTGTTAATATCAGTTTGATACACGCGACTGATAGGCGTAGGACCAAAGATAGTGATGGACGGGCGATTTAAACCCCATGCAATATGTGTAGGTCCAGTATCATTGCCGATTAATAAATCAGCATGGTTAATCAAGGCTTTTAAACTGTTTAAATCGAGCTTAGGTACGACTTGAATAAACTGAGATTGTTCCGCCATTTTTTCAGCTTTTTGTTTTTCTGCTTCATTGCCCCAGATGACTAAGCAATTTTGCTGTAACGCATTGGCAATATTGACGAATTTTTCGGCAGGATAATTGCGACTTTCCCATGTTGAGCTGATGACTAATACGATGTTGGCTTTATCTTTGCTCAAATAATCATAGATAATTCGGTCTTCGTTTTGGAAAAATAAAAATGGCTGTTTATTAAGAATTTGTTCGTGGCTGATTTGAAAACCCAATGACTCAGACAAAATAAACGCATTGCGGTCGATGGTGTTGGTATCGTAAGCACAGGTGAATGCTTCATGATAAAACCACGCGGCGGCTTTTTCGCGCACTGACTGTGCATCGAAGCCCGCGACTTTTTTACCTAACAATCGCGCTGTCACCGCCGATTTAATCAGCCCTTGTGCATCTATCACTAAATCGTAGTGGTTATTCGCATAGCGATGCACTTGGCTAATTTGCTGAAAAATCGCTGCTTTATTGGTTTTTAGCGATTTCAAATTAACCGTGAGCAGGTTAGTAATATCAGGATTATGCCGTAACACTTCGGCGAAACCCTGTTCGACTAGCCAGTCAATTTGACTATCGGGAAACCGTGCTTTGATAAATTGCAACGCAACCATCGCATGAACGATGTCACCTAGGGCGGAAAGTTTAACGATGGCGATTTTCATGAGATGTTTTTAGCTTATTACGCACGATTTTTCTCGTTCCCATGCGCGGTGCATAAGAACAAATGAACAGGATAGGATGTGCGGCACAAAGTGCATCGTTCGCTGTTGATGCGTCTCCTATCGTCGGCACATCCTATGTAATTCTCGTTCCCACGCGGCGCATGGGAAACAGATTTAATTAACGTAAGTCAACCAATCGGCATGATCGTCACGACGACCATAAACGTAATCAAAATATAAAGATTGCAATTTTTCGGTGATGACACCGCGACTACCACAACCAATGGTGCGACCATCTAATTCTCTAATTGGTGTTACTTCTGCGGCTGAACCTGTAAAGAACGCTTCATCGGCGACATAAATTTCATCGCGAGTAATCCGTTTTTCAATGACTTCAAAACCTTGTTCTCTGGCAATCGTCATGACCGTATCGCGAGTGATGCCTTCTAAGGCTGAGGTGGTTTCTGGTGTGTAAACTTTACCGTTACGAACGATAAATAAATTTTCTGCACTGCCTTCAGCAGCAAAGCCATCATTATCTAACATCAAGGCTTCGTCATAGCCTGTCGATAAGGCTTCTTGCAACGCTAACATAGAATTAATGTAGTTACCGTTAGCTTTGGCTTTACACATTGTGCTATTAACATGACTACGGCGATAAGAAGATGTGCGAATACGAATACCGTGTTCAATGCTTTCTTGACCTAAATACGCGCCCCACGGCCACGCAGCAACCATGACATGCACTTTTAAATTATCAGCGCGTAGCCCCATGCCTTCTGAACCGTAAAAACACATACTGCGAATATACGCACTGTGCAGACCATTTTCTGAAATCGCACCTTTATGCGCGACATTCAATTCCTCTTTAGTAAAAGGAATCTTGATATTCATAATCTGCGCTGAACGAAATAAACGGTCAGTGTGATCTTGCAGTTTAAAAATCGCGGTGCCTCGTTCGGTTTGATAGGCACGAATACCTTCAAAAACACCCATGCCGTAATGTAGCGTATGGGTAAGTACATGAACTTTCGCTTCTCGCCATTCTACCCATTGACCATCCAGCCAAATAACGCCATCTCTATCGTCCATCGTTTTCATGCTTGATTCTCCAACATTAAGTATTTTGAAAGTAACTGTTTTACAGTGCTGCAAAGACTAGCCTCATCTTCTTTACTCACTGAATTTGAATGCGAAATTGTACTATAAACTCGCTATAACTGCATTTTCCGCACTTAACGATGCAACCTTAATAAGTCATGTTTACAAAACTCATAACTATCACAGAAAAGTTGATGTAGAATCCCGCGAGCAGTTTTTCAAATAGCGATTTTTAAAAGGCTGCTTTTTATGTCGAATCCGAAGTTAAGAATAAGAGTATCTTGAAGTTTAACAGTGGTTTTTTATCGCTCGTTTATTTAACTTCATTATGTAACAAATTTTAATTATGCAAAGAGAGGTTTGTGATGACATTATCAAAAAAATTAGCGGCTGAATTTATCGGTACATTTTGGCTAGTATTAGGTGGATGTGGTAGTGCGGTGCTGGCTGCTGCATTTCCAAATCTGGGCATTGGCTTTGCTGGGGTTGCACTGGCGTTTGGACTTACCGTATTAACAATGGCATTCGCTATTGGTCATATATCGGGATGCCATTTAAATCCTGCCGTGTCGATAGGTCTTTGGTCAGGCGGTCGATTTTCTGCGTCTGAACTGGGATTTTATATTCTTGCCCAAGTCGCAGGCGGTATAGTGGGCGCGGCGGTGTTGTATCTTATTG
Source organism: Methylococcaceae bacterium UBA4132 (assembly GCA_002380945.1). Lineage (GTDB taxonomy): Bacteria > Pseudomonadota > Gammaproteobacteria > Methylococcales > Methylomonadaceae > UBA4132. The sequence continues at coordinate 18,776 of DFWO01000011.1, forward strand.
CAACAGGAAAGTCAGGCTTTGAAATAGGCGGCTTTGCCTCAAATGGTTATGGCGAACATTCACCTGGTGGCTATAGTTTAGTCTCAGCACTGACCACAGAAGTTGTGATGACGTTTATGTTTTTAATCATCATTCTTGGTGCAACTGATAAACGCGCTCCCCAAGGCTTTGCACCGATTGCTATTGGGCTTGGATTAACATTGATTCACCTTATCAGTATTCCTGTCACTAATACCTCAGTTAATCCTGCACGAAGCACAGCGGTTGCCTTATTTGCAGGTGATTGGGCAATATCACAATTGTGGCTATTTTGGGTTGCACCTATTATAGGTGCGTTTTTAGCTGGCACTGTTTATCGGTGGCTTGAAAGCGAATAACTCAAATACGAAGCGCGTCATCAGGTATGACGCGCTTCATATTACACCCACACTATCTATTCCACTGAAAAATCACGCATCATGCCCATATCTTCATGTTCAAGATTATGGCAGTGATACATAAACAAACCTTTAAAGTCTTGGAATGGTTTGATGATACGGACAGTTTCACCTGGCATAACCAGTACCGTATCTTTTAAGCCTGTTTCAATGAAGCCGTCTTTGACCGTGGCATAATCGTCTTCTGTACCAGCACCCACACTACGACTAACAATTTGAAAAGATTGACCGTGTAAATGAATGGGGTGTGCCATAGACATCATCATGCCCATGCCGCCACCGCCCATCATACCCATGCCCCCGCCACCTTCGTGGTTCATGCCACCCATACCACCCATTCCGCCGCCACCGCCGTGATTCATACCCCCCATCATGCCCATGCCACCACCATGTTTCATGCCGCCCATCATACCCATACCGCCATGCTGCATTTCGCCGCCTTGATTGCCTTGATGCTCACCGCCGCCTTCTTGTGCTTTGGCTGCTGCACCGTGACCACCACCGCCACCATGTGCATGGAAAATTTCCATGAGTTGAATAGTATTGACTTTGATACGTTCAAAATCTTGTAAGTCATCATACTTATAAGGACGACCATTGAGCAGCATTGCCATAGGACCTTCGGAAATAGCAATAGGTATCGGTTTATCAGGATTAGCGGTATCACTAACTTTGTACCAATTAATTTTGCTTAATTGAGAAGGTAAGCTAGGGCTGTCGCTGACTTTGCGCGTAACTTTCACCGTGAATAATGGATATTCACTGCCGACAGGTAAACTGCCACGGTGCATCATCGCACCCATTTTAGGTAATACGCCTGAAAACGCCGTACTGCGCATCACTAATTGTGATCCTTCGGCACGACCACTAAAATCAGCCCACACATCCAAGCGTTCACCTGGTGCAAGCATCACATAAGGTTTAACTTCAGGTTTTTCTAATAAACCGCCATCAACACCGATAACGGTGATAGGCGTGCCATCATCCCAAGCTAATTTATAAATTCGCGCAGTTGAACCATTTAACACGCGTAAACGGTAAGCACGGCTAGCCACATCCAGTTGAAAATCCGTATGACCATTGATCAATATACGATCGCCATAAAAACCCATCATACGGTCGCGCATGTGACCTGCATACACCAGTTGATTGTCTTCATCAAAACGGCGATCTTGAATAACGATGGGGATTTCATATTCACCCGAAGGCAGTTCTAAGGCAGCTTCTTCGTCATCATTGACAATAATTGCACCAGCCAAACCATGATAAACCTGTTGAGCAGTCATTTCATGTGGGTGTGGATGGTAAATGTTCATGCTAGCACGATTCAGCACTTCAAATTCATAGACTAATGTTTCATTGGGTTGAATCGTATATTGTGGATGTCCATCCATATTGGCGGGAACGTGTAAACCATGCCAGTGCGTAACAGTGGGTTGTACCAATTCGTTATGTAAATGAATACGGACTTTTTGCCCTTTTTGTAAGCGAATAACAGGACCCAAATACGATCCTGCTATCTCAGTGATAGTGTCTTTTGGACCTTGTAATAAACGAGCAGAATATTGTTGCACCCACGTTTTCTTGCCCTGCAAAATGGCGATTGAATTGGGTTTACAAAATAATTCAATTTCAACATCTGGCTTAAAATTAGGTGAAGCTTTATTAGGTGTTATTTTCGGCATACCGTGCATTCCACCTTCCATAGCTTGCAACACACGCGGTAAACCCGCAAAAGCCAGTAATCCTATACTAGAGTGGGTTAGAAAACGACGACGGGAATAGTGCGTAGACATAACAGCTCCTCAGACAAACGTCTTATTGATGACTTATTTTAGAATGGAACAACGTGTTATGAGTTTATATTAGAAAAAACTGATACTCAAGCGGGTTTTAACAAAAAGTAGGTGATATACCGAGGGAGTTGAGCTATATAACACATTTTATTATGAATAGCTGGCAGCCAATGCGGTCTATTCGGAGTACAAACTATTGTCAGGATTTGGTTTATGCTGATTCCCAAGCTTGAGCTTGGGAACTAACTAGCGCAGACGTTTTCTCCTTAACTTAAAAATAGTAACGTAATACTGTGACATCACTTACTTTCACGTCCAAGAAAGTTGGCTGTATTTGGCAGTGGTGATTGACTTGTAAACGTAAGCCCGCTAAAAGCTTAGAACCTGTTCAACATCTC
>DFWO01000185.1 GCA_002380945.1 Methylococcaceae bacterium UBA4132
AGTGTAGCCACATCAGACACATCAGATTTGTCGTATTACCTCTACCAAAGAGCCCGAAAGCGACTAAACAGATTTTTTCTTTCATCTTGAAATTCAATTTTCCCAAGATTTCTGGCAAGTTCCTTTATATCCTGAGCAATTTTTGATTTAGGGGATGATTCGCATAGTGGAACACCCAGATTGGAGGCAGTTGCTACAAGTTCAAAGTCATTGGCTATCGTATAGACTTTGTTGTGACTAACAATGCTTTTCAAATCCTCTATCCGCAAACTATTTTTTGGGTCATATCGGTTGACTACGATGGATATTTTATCCAAAGGAATATCAAGGTCTTTATTTAAAATCTGAATTAATCGTCGCCCATCCCTGAATTGAGCCAGACTTTGCTGAATAACTAAGGTAATCTGATCCGCTTGTTCCATAATCATACTGGATACAGGATCAATTAATCTTGGCAAATCGACAATTATCTGGCTGTAATTAATTTGTAGTAATTCCAATAGTTTCTTTAAAGCAGAGACACTAATTTCTCCTGGCAACAAAATATCTGAGGGCGATGGTAATAATAAACTCAAGTTTTCATTATATTTTGACATATACGCTTCTAATGAAATTGAATCTAAATCGTTTATAGCGGTTAATGCCTCTGCAATCGAATATTTAGGATTTTTATCAAAATTAAGACCTATCGAGCCAAATTGCAAATCAAGATCGACCACTGCTACTTTTGATTGGGATTCTTTTGATAATACATAAGCGATGTTGCTGGCTATAAAACTAGCTCCGCTACCACCTTTAGCATTGATAATCGCATTTAAACGCTTAATATTGTTTTTATTATAAACATGAGTAATATGTTTTTTAATATTGCAGAATACGCCATCCAGTTTGCCTTCATAATCTCTATAATCAATAAAGTCATTAACGCCAGCACGGATTGCCTGCTTTAATAAATCAATATTTTGATGATCCCCGATGATGATAATAGCAGGCTTCTTCCTGTCAATGTCATTTAGAAGTTGTAATTCTTTTAATCCATTATCAGTTAAATTGATAATAATTATACTATGCTCATCCTCAGTATATTTAATAATGGAATCAATGATAGATTTATTACAGATAATCTGACTTTTAACATCACTAGAGTAAGAAAGAATAGATAGCTGTGTTTTAAGTGTAAGCTCATTATCACCAATTAATACCAGATTGATTTTATTTTCTGCCATGTTATTTTTTTAAAAATTAAATTCGAAGAGGGTACTTATAAAACTGCTGCTAACTGTTTTTAGACAGGCTCAGGGCGAACAGTGATGTTGAATTTATTTACTTTTTTCCGTTCGTGGTGAGCTTGTCAAGCTACATACTGTTTACAAATACTTCAAAGGATACCACTCATTAATTATTGGAAATGAATTGTTTAAGTTACTTTAAGCAGCACTCAGAAATTACAATTTGTTGGCTGCTGGGCTTTATCTGGAAGGGTTGGAACAGCACCCAGACTTTCAGTGGGTAAGGTGGTTGTGAATTCTGGTGCTGTTATTGTACTACCCCAGAGAGGAATAAATAGTTTGTGTTGATAACCCGTGATACTTACTTGGGCAAACCTTATAAGAGTTTGGTCTGCTGTAGGTGTAACACCGTCATCCTTAAAATAGCTTACATTCACCATATCAAGTTCCAAACCACCAATAATGGGACTACTGTCTAATGAGCCATTACGAACATCAAAGATGGTAACTTTTGCTGGAATTGGACTTTGATAAGGACAAACAACCGCCATTCTCGCGCCTCTTCGGGTTGCTTCTGTCAACGCATTCCAGACAAACAAAGCCCTACTGAATTCTATGATGACAAACAATACAGCAAACAGTAGTAACGCAACTATTGCAAATTCTACGGTTTCCGCGCCTTTCTGTTTATGTTTGTTTATCATTGGGCGAACCTCATTACGCTACTGGCTTTGAGTGTCAATGAATCACTAGACGGATAAAGGAATCCTATCCAATTCGCTGGATAGCTTGCTGATACCGTGACATGGTTAGATGCGGGTGAGGGTGGGGGGGCTAAATCTAATTTACTAACACAATCTGGTAGAATATCTGTACCACTTCCACCACTATTGCCATAGCAAATCAGATTTTTGATTTTATCATCGTCCAAGGCAAGAGTTGGATCGGTTGAGACATCGGACAAATAACGGGTAGCAACCTGCACTGACTTAGTTAAGGTGTTTAGCTGATAAAACATAGTGCTTAATTCAGAGACCATAAATACCAGCAATAACAGTATCGGCACTATCATCGCAAACTCTACGGTGGACGAACCTTTTTGTTTGATAATATTCATGAGTCACCACTCCCTGTGCTTTTAAATAACACGATTTTGTAAGGACCATTTAATACTGGATTTTGGGGATTCCACACGCCATTCTGTTCACAAGAACCAGTAAACTCAATCATCACTTTCTTGTCTGAGCCAGCTTTTATTACATGTTCGGTTAAAAATACGCATGCAGTTCCCTTTCTATCTATTGTTGAATTACCATGTTGTAACCCTGTACAATCACCAATTGGAGCTGACATTTCTCTTCTGTAATATGAACCCTTGGCATTTTCAATAGGATTGTTACCCATCTTGTATGTTTCATGAGGTGTTGACGTATAACTAGTCGGAGGATATTCCTCAGTGTTTTTATCAGAATCAAATCTGTTATCAATTCCTTTTTGGACATTGCCCCATGTCCATCCTGGTTTGGTATTCAAGGTATCACCCTGTAAACAGGTATTAGTTGTACTTTGCAATATATCTCTAATATCTTTTCCTCCCTGCGAGCCATCCAAATCCAGCAAATTAAAATTTCCTGATTCTAAATTAGCGTCTAACTCCTGACAGTTCCCTTTATTGTCCGCTTTCTTACAAGTAAAAACCATGCTTCTTATCTGACCTATGTTATAGCCATAACAATCATTAATATCATCAGTACCCAACACCGCATGACCCAAAGCATCAATTTTAATTGTGTCATCATTACAATTCTTATCTAACGATGGTGTCATCTGTGCACATATTACAAAAGGTGTGAGATTGCAATTATTCCCTATTGGACCAGCAGTAGCAAAGGCTGGAACGGCTATCTTTTTATTGAACTGACTTAAAATCCTTATTAACCAAGGTGTCACGTTCAACATATCAGTTGATGTGTCTTTATCAATTGATGTGACCCTAACAAACACAAAGGCATCTGCTTTTGTGGGAGAATAGTCACTCCAAGGATGTACTGTTTTGGAATATTTAAATGTCAGTTTCGTCTCATCTACACTTAATAACTCACCATTCCCTGAAGATTTTTTGAACAGATTAAACGTCTCTTGCCCTTTCTTTTCCGCATTGCCTGTGTCTTTATTAACATCCCTATTAATAGCTATTGCCGCGCTTAATGCCGTGGCATCAAGCGCATTTTGCAAACGGGTTTTGTTGACAAAAACATGACCAAAATCTAAAGCCAAGCCCATAACAAGCAACAATATTGGTAAGGCAATAGCCACCACTACAACCACAACACCCCGCTGTTTCTTTGAACAATTTATTTTCATTATCTTGCTCCTGTTAGCGATTGAGTAGACATTGCGTAGCTCATTAACCTACGTCCAGATTTATGTCCTAATTACCTACCACCACCACTACCACTACCAAAATCAAAATCGACATTTTCCTTTGCCTGTTCAAGTCTCTTCTGAGAAGGTTGCCGATAAGCATTAATTACTGTCTGAGCTTTTCGTCCATCCATTCCCAAGGTTGGGTTATCATTTTGTCCATGCTCAGGATACAAGGTCTGATTTTTAACCATGTTGTTGTACGCCCGTCCAAAATTTTGATCCACCACAACAGGATGCGAATTCCATTCAGTGCAAGCAGTGAGTACTGTCAATAACAATAAACCTGCCACACTCAGCTTGATATTGGCTTTTTTTAGAATGTTCATTGTTTAACTCCTTCCATCAATTGCTGACCATACTCACCATCAAGACCGCCTTTATTGATGGATATAGCGTCATTTTTTACCAAGCGGTTTCTAACTTTTCTTGATTCGGTTCTGCCTAGTACATAAAAATCAACATCATCTGGTGCCACAAAGCTATCAGTTGGCAATTGTACATTTTGTGCCAACACAGGTTTAGCTAAACGGGGGGTGACAAAAATTACTAATTCGGTTTGGTGATTTAAGAATGCAGAACTGCGAAACAATGCACCCAAACCAGGTATATCACCGAGTCCTGGAAACTTGTTTATGTTCTCACGCAATTTATCACTGATTAATCCAGCAATACTCATGGTTTGTCCGTCTGCCAACTCCAAGGTGCTGCTGGCCTCGCGTTTAGTTAGTGAGGGTATAGAAAATTCGGTATTGCTATTGCCTGCGCCAGCTATCACAGAGGCATCGCCTGAAAGTTCGCTAACACTGACATTCATGTTCAGATTTATGCGTCCAGAATCCAGCACAACAGGGACAAATTTTAAACCAATGCCGAATTCTTTGAATTCAACGGTAATTGCCCCATTATTCGTACCACTTTGTGCGACTGGAACGGGGAATTCGCCCCCAGAAATAAAGGTGGCGGGCTGTCCTGATAAAGTCGTTAATGTAGGCTGCGCTAAAATTTTTGCCAATGATTGATCATTGGCTGCATCAATGGTCAAATTAAATAGAAACTCACCGCTAATTGCCTGCAAAAATAGCCCGCCCGCATTAAAACTGTGATTGTTAAGTAATCCACCTATACCTGTTGCGTTTGCAATACCACCACCGTTAATAGCTCCAACCGAAAAGGTATCCGATGTTTGCAAGGCACTAAATTTAACATTCAACCCCTTAATGAGTTTTCTATCAATTTCGGCTACTTTAACATCCAGCATAACTTGCTGGGCACCGCCAACACTCATCAGATTGATAATATCTGGAGAGGAGCCATTAGGATCGACTGTAGGTTGGGAGCCACCTGATGCGACATTAATATTACCACTACCAGAGGGGTTGCTATTAGCCCCCCCCCCGAGAGTCTTAGAACCCCCTAAATAACTTTTCGCTAAATCAATTGCCGCCTGCATATTAGCCAGCGTGCTGACTTCTCCGCTTAATACAATTTTGTTCCTCGATGGCTGTACCGTTATGTTTTCTTTGGGGAGTAACTGATGCAACGCTGCTTTTAACGGAGCCAGATCAAGCACCACTTCAATGTCTAAAACGGCAATGAGCACCCCGTTAGCCCCCCACAAATACAAATTCGTAGTCCCTACTGATTTTCCGCTTATTAATACTTTTTTTGATGATATTAAACTTGCACCTGCCGACTCCGCATCGGGTTTAAAATTCGCAATTTCAAAATTACCTTGCGATACTTCCGCTATGTCTCTGTCCAGTGTAATCAATTTGGATTTATTTAATAAAACCTGCACCTTTATCGTTTTAATGTCTTCACTTTTAACGCGGCTCGTTGCAGCAACTGAATGATAGATAAAACATAACAGGATAATTGAGAAAATACAGGATAGTTTTTTATTATTTTTCATGGTTAATTCATCTAATGTTTAGTTATTACTTAACTCAATACCAAATTTAGGCAATTAAGTTCATTTTCATTACCACGGAATGACCTTTAACACACGTTTTTTATCGCGTATCTTCTCAACTGGCTTTGGTTGCATTACTACTTTGGGTTCTTCAGGTACTTTGATAGCAGACTCTTCTAATTCGTTATCCAACGGATTTCTTAAAGTCAACTGTATAGTGCCTTCCTGCATAGCCTGCACCATTATCTCAGCCTGTTCTGGCTTTAATTCCAGCGTAACCGCTCTAACGATAGCTGGCTTTTCTTTTTCCTGAGAGGCTTCCTGATCGACCGCTAATACTTTAATATTCTGTAGTAACGTGGTAGTGATTGCCTGATTATTTTCAGTTCGATCCCTTTTCGTAGAAAGAACATCGACCTTATTGCCTGGTAATACAAACCCTGATACACCCACCACATCATCTACCCGTACTGAAATGGCACGATATTCTTTGGTAATCAACGCAGAAAGCGTACTGCCACCTAAATATTCTGAAATTCGTTTTTCCGTTATGATTTCATCGGGATAGAATTTGTTCATAGCCACTCTGCCAACGACTTGTGCTTTTGATGAATAAGCACCTTTTGGAGTTGTACTTTCTGGCCAAGGTATTTCTTTAATTTGGGATTCTTCCAATTTGACACCAAAGGGGATTTCAACGGCAGCGACTACAACGGATACCTTCTTATCCGGTATTGCTTTACTCTGTATCCAACGGTTGGCAACCCATGCAGCAAGCAGTGCTAGCAACAAGGCAATACTCAGCATAATAATAAAACGCTTGTTCATCTATTCACCTTTCCCTATATATCAATAAAATATGTATTCCACGCAAGCATGATGTCCTCTTTGCTTAGTTGTCCCTTTTTATTTTTAAATGCTGCCATGTCAAGCCCTAGACCAATCAAATCGCGAGGCTGGCATGGTAAAAAAGGTCGATTGGTCTGTGCATACAATTCAAAAATAAGATCCAATACGCCTTCCTCCTCTGTTGCACTGCGTTCCTTGCACTCGTTTTCCCAGATGAGAGTGTATTGTTCTTCAGTAATAGCAGTAAAATGAATCTTATAACCTAAACGTCTTAAGAAAGCATCATCAGCTAATTCCAGTGGGTGTAAATTGGTTGAAAATATCAGCACGGTATCAAACGGCACAGGAAAATGCTGACCTGTACCTAGCGTCAGATAGTCGATATGCTCTTCCATAGGCACAATCCAGCGGTTTAACAATTCAACAGGCGGCACACGTTGTCGTCCCATATCGTCAACGATATAAATGCCATTATTTGCTTTGAGCTGAATAGGTGCTTGGTTTAAACGAGTAACAGGATCATAATTTAATTCGAGCCTAGCCATCGTCAACTCGCCACCACTGATAGCAACTGGACGATTGCATAAAATTAAGCGTTGATCAGTTCGGGTATCGAATTGATAACTGGTTTTGTCACTGACTGTATAAACAGGGACATGAATTAATGGATCAAAAAACTGTATGATTTCTCTGCCAACAGTAATTGCATAAGGCAAATGAACCAATCCATCTAAGCAACGGGTCAGGTGTTTGCAAATAAAGGTCTTGCCTGTGCCAGCCTGTCCATAAATCATGATTGCCCGCCCAGAATGCAAAGCAGGTCCTAATTGATCATACAAATGCTCGTGTATAACAATATCGGTAAATGTTTCCTTTAACTGCTCTCTGCTTACTGTACAATTGAATACCGACTGCGCTTCAACCAACTGTCTGTAATGATTTATCGTAATCGGAGCGCGACCAATATAACCGCTACGCAAATAAGCATTTTTTGCAACAGCACTACCTAAATCGGTTAATTGATAACGCACACCCGCACTATTTTCTTTTGCGCTCAGAATTTCAATGCGTGCATCTTTACGCAACAATGCCAGAATCGTTTCTATTACGTTTCCAGTCAATGCCATTCTGTCGACCAACTGCTGTAAATCTAACACACCGCCATCATAAAAATGCTTTAGTGTTAAATCAAGCAACAACTCTTTATCGAGTGCGGTTTCTTCTAGTGTTCGAGGTTGCTTTATTAGCTCTAAAAGTGGCATACATTAACCATAAGCCCTAATTTACAAAATGTTGGATACAAAACATAACATGTTGCTAAGGTAATTGCTGGTGCCAGTGGCATTCGACGACTTGCTGCTTCAGTGCTGTCTGGCTTCTGATAAGACATGACACCAGAAAACAAGCCGTAAAAAAGCATTTTGTATCTGAGCAACAGTTTAATTAAATCACCCTTCACGATTATAAAAACAACCGCCATCACCAACATGACCATATAACCATAAAAAACAACGTGCAACACTTTACTAAAACCGACCACGCTGCCTATCGCTGCCATTAGTTTAGTATCGCCCGCGCCCATGCTTCCAAAAATATAACCTGGTAACATCAGTAACAATCCAGCCGCTAATCCTGCACTACTCTCTTTTAACCCTAGCCCGTCAGTAAAAAAATAATTCCATCCTACGCCTGAAACTAGGATAAGCAATGAAAGCCAGTTCGGTATCCTGTGGGTAACGGCATCGTAAACAGAGGCAATCAATAACCCTATGATTAGGATGGAATAAATAATCAGCATGAGCCTAAAAATTTGATTGAGTGACAAACCTTAATGATAACAGAGAGCTTTGCCATCAACTAATGGTTGGCTAAAAATCCCTCACCTAATAGCCAGCCTCGTATGCTCAACTACTTCTTTAAAAACCTATCGTTATCATAAAAGTTGAGCAGGATTCAGCACTTACAAAACAAGCACGTCCCTCCTCCAAACGAACCTTAAGGGAAAAAATTTGTTTTCACACTATAAAACAATCAAAGAACGGAATTAATAGAATTGGCGATTGAATTTATTAAGTTGTTAACAGCCACACCTAAAACATCCCAACTGGCAGCAGCCAGAATGGCAGCCAGAATGGCAGCAATCATCACCCATTCTACAGTTTCGGTACCTTGCTCATCGTCAAGAAATGTTATTAAGTTTTTCATGACTTTTTTCCAAACTATATGACTTATCATCTTACATAAAGCAGACTTTAGCTAGCGTTTTAGCTGTTGGGTTGAGTTTGAATTAAAAACTGATGTTACGCAGACTCCCAGAAGAATCAATAGCTGTAGTGTAGCAAATTGAAAGTTTTGTAACTCATTGATTTTGCTTTGTGGGTGGGTGCGTAACATTAGTTAAAAATACATAGCTTTTTAGCCGCCTTCTATGTGCAACTAGCAATTGCTGGCATTCGACATACAGTTTGTTATTGTTCCTATAGCATTATTAACGCCACCTTTTAGGGTAACCCAAAAGGCAGTACCTATAATGGCAGCCAGAATGGCAGCAATCATCACCCACTCTACAGTTTCGGCACCTTGCTCATCAGCAAGAAATACTTTTGTTTTATTTATTAACGTTTTCATGATTGTTCTCCAATAAAAATTAAAAACACTTCCAATATATTTTCATTATTCAGCAAAAAAAGCAAAAAATTCATGAAGTTTTCATGAAATTCACCATTTTGTT
>DFWO01000133.1 GCA_002380945.1 Methylococcaceae bacterium UBA4132
CCTGATAAGTGTTGACACATCAGCAGCAAAGCTTTCTTCTGACTGTTGAACTCTATTCAGAAACTCTTGGTGTAAAATGTTGACATAAAAATTTGAGCTACCATCAGAGAATCGCCATTTATTATCATCTTTAAACGATACACTAACTAACTGTAAATTATTATATAACGTGATGTTCGACTTTTATTAGGGGAATAACTTACTTTCTAGAAGAGCGGCGTGGGTTGAATTGTCGCTTTTTGGCAACCCAACCTATATAATGGTTTTATTGGGTTGGCTATCGCCAGCCCAACCTATGAAACTACAACTTGATATTTAACGAATGTAATTTACGGTAAAGATGGGTACGCTCCATACCGACTGCGGCGGACAATCTGGCTACACTGCCGCCTGTCCGTTCAAAATGGTATTCCAAATAGGCTTTTTCAAAATGATCTCTGGCTTCTTTTAAGGGCAGATTGAAAAAATCAGGTACAGAGGCTGAATTGGCAATATCACCTACCACAGAGCCGAGTGCAGATTTAACTTCTTCAAGTTCTATTTCTTCACCAACACCTAAAATCATCAAGCGTTGCACGAGGTTTTTGAGTTCGCGCACATTGCCGCGCCAACCGTAGTTACGCAAGAAGTTTTGCGCTGCCATCGAGAATTTACGAAACGGTAATTTGTCTTGATTGACAAAATAATCAACATAAAAACTCAATAAAGCAGGCACGTCTTCACTGTGATTCCTGAGCGGCGGAATATCGACAGTGATTTCATTCAGCAGATAGTATAAATCCTGCCGAAAACGTCCAGATTTCACTTCTTCATCCAAGGCAACGCGCGTTGAAGCGACGACACGCACATCGACACTCACCGCTTCACTACCACCCACACGCAAAAAAGAACTGGATTCTAAAGCACTGAGTAAGCGTAATTGGGTTTCTTTATCCATGCCCGCAATTTCGCTTAAAAATAGCGTGCCTTTATGCGCCCGTTCTAATAAACCTGAATAAACTTTGCCATCGCTTTCCTTGCCAAAAAATTCAACAGCGGCATTTTCTGGCGAGATACTACCGACGGCGACATCAACAAAAGGACCATCGCGGTGTGCGCTATTGTTATGCAAATAGCGGGCATACAGTTCTTTACCAACACCTGCTTCACCGACAAATAATACGCGGGCATCATGTTGTGCCAGTCGTTTTAATTGTTCTTTAGTTCTGGCAACGGTAGCACTTTTACCGACGGGTTCAATATCGACGGATGTGTGTTGTTTAAGCACTGCGTTTTCTAGCTGAAGACTACCTGCTTCTAAGGCTCTTGCGACAATCAATAATAATTTTGCTAACGATAAGGGTTTTTCTAAAAAGTCATACGCGCCTAAACGAGTGGCTTCAACAGCAGCTTCCACTGAACCATGCCCTGACATCATCACGACAGGACACAGTAATGCGTCTTCAGCGACCCACTCTTTCAGTAATGTGATACCGTCAGTATCGGGCATCCATATATCGAGCAGAATAAGATTGGGCTTGAATGATGCTTTTAACTGCCGTGCCGTTGTGCCATTTTCTGCCATTGCGACTGAATAGCCTTCATCTTCGAGAATTTCGCTGACTAAACGGCGAATATCGGGTTCGTCATCAACGACTAATATTTTTGATAATTGTGTATTCATAATGCGTTATGTCTCAAAGTTACAGCAGTTTGTTAAATTTTCAGGAGTAAAACAGCTTTAGCTATTGGACTCCAGCTAGTCATTATGTTGTGCGGTATAAGCAGGCAGCTGAATAATAAATCCTGCGCCCACCTTACGGCTGGTATCAACCCAGATCGCGCCTCCATGCTCTTCTATTATTTTCTTGACTATCGCAAGTCCTAAGCCCGTCCCTTTGGCTTTGGTCGTCACATAAGGTTCAAAAATCGTTTCTATTTGTTCATCTTTGATACCAGGTCCATCATCATAGAGGGCGATTTCAATAAAATCACTGTCATTTTTTTGTACACGGTGCAGATTGATTTCAATGAGTCCCTGAGTTTCTATCGCTTCTAGGGCATTTTTTATCAGATTGTGCAATACCTGCCGAATACTAACAGGATCGCCCATAATCAGCAGTGAAGCGGCTTCATAATTGGTTTTAAATTTAATGCCAGACTTTAACACATAAAGTGCCATTACTTCCTGCACTAACACAGGTAAATCAATGATGATGGTTTGTTTTTTCGATGGTTTGGCGTATTCGGAGAAATCATCGACCATTGCTTTCATGGCAACGACTTGCTGAACAATCGTGCGCGTGGATCGTTCTAACATATCAGCATCAGCCGTTTCGAGTTTATCGGCTAATTTATGTTGCAATCGTTCAGCGGATAATTGAATAGGCGTGAGTGGATTTTTTATCTCGTGAGCTAATCGTCTAGCCACTTCACCCCATGCGGCATTTTTTTGAGCTTGGATTAAGTCGGTAACATCATCAAACACCACCACTGCACCAACGCGCTGACCTTCTTGGGAAAACAATGGCGTGCCACGACACAGTAATTCTTGCCGACCATTTGCCCCTAAAAAAGCAAGTCGCTGTTGCCAAATATCATCACTTTGTTCCAATAAGCGTTGAATGGATTTTAGCGGCTCTGCCAATTCGGAATAATTCAAAGCCAGTTCGAGCAAGGTTTGACCAACAAAGTGCTGAACCTGAATGCGAAAAATACGATAAGCGGCTTGATTAACGGTGCGAATTTTATAATCGGCATCAAAACTAATCACCCCAGCCGTTAAGTTGGCGAGGATGGTTTCTAAATACGCGCGTTGATTTTCAACTTCAAAGCCAGCCAATCGGGTTTCATCACGAGCCTTCGCAATGCGTTTAGTCATTTCATTAAATGATTCCACCAAAAAGCCTAAATCATCTTGCGCCATGACGGGTACAAGTTGATCGTAATGCCCTAACGCCACCGCGCGTGTGCCTTTTACCAACTCTTTAACGGGTGAAATAATGTTACGAATATTAATAAACGCCACCCAAATTGCCGCCAGTAAGCTCATTAATAGCACCAACGACAACGCCAGCGAAAAACTCCAGCGTAAGGAATTGCGTAAATAATTCATTTCCTGATAACGCAAGAACGCAAATTCCACCGAATCGGCTAAATCCGCGATTCTAATCGGCACAGGATATAAGGCTTGTAAATATTGCGGTTCTTGCTCTTGGCTTTTCAATTTGACAATGACACGAATCATCAACACATCATCATGAACAGGTGCTAAGGCGACATATTGCGTATTTTGCCGTAACCGCAGCCAAATATTTTCATCGGGTAAATTAGGCAAAATATCACTAGGGTTCACACTACTGGAAGCGATAATTCTACCTTGATAGGAAAATACCGTCATTTCTGCGGCTTCCGACTGTTGGCGTAAATTTTCTAACTCTAAGGTGGCTAAGTTTTCGCTGGAGCTTTCCAGTTTTTCCACCAGTTGCTGGGTTTGTTTGGTATGCCAACGCATACGCTGATCTAATGACGCTTGACTGAGTTCCAACGCGTCTTCCATTGCCCTGTCAATTTCAACGTTAAACCAACTGTCTATGCCTTGATGCAAAAACTGCATGGAAAAATAAAACACAATAGCGGCGGGAGCTAATGCCAGTAATACGAACAGCGACACCATACGCGTAGTCAGCATTGAACCTGCTTCGCGCTTTTTTAATTGTTTAGTGAGTGCAAAAATATTCGCCCCCACCAAACCCAACAATACGACAGAACCCAAGCCATTGGCAAGTAATAGCCACGAATACATGGCACTGAGCTGTGAAGATTCTTGCGTTGCCGAACTCATCAACTGCAAAGACAGCAATATCAAGCCAAATAGAATGGCTATTGATAAACTTACGGGTAGTTTTATTTTTTTAAAGACCATACCGTCCAATCACTGGATAAATACCATTGCGGGTTAGTGTAAGCGATAGGACGTAGCGGTAAAGGCAAGGCATCGCGTTCAAAATCAAGTTTTATTTTAACCAAATAGTTTTTATCAGCCGACAGTTTATCGTCATCAATCAGCGGTAAATTACGCAATGTTGCCATCAAATCCAATGCCGCCGTGAGCGTAGAAAAGTTATAAATATCGCCTTTCATACGCTCAGGCTGCACAATCACCACACGATACATATTTAGCAAGGCATGATATTGCAACCGATAGTTTATTGCCGTCTCGACTACTGTTTTATCCCACAAAAAATCACGCTGCTCTGCCACCTGTACTTTTAAAGTCCAAAATAAAGTCACGCCATTTTCCAAGGCTTCTTTGGCTTTTTCAGTGAGTTGATAATCTATTTCTGTGGATAAGGTGTAATGATTATCTTGCAACACTATTTGCACTTGTTTGACTTCGCTAGCTAGTGTCAAACTGGATAAGCAACACAGCAAGATGATTAATAAATAGTGTCCTTGAAAGACACGAGAAAATAGCATTAAGTTACTCTCAATTCGTAATTTATATGATGTGCCGACGATAGGAGGCGCATCATTGGTGAATCATATATTTGATGAACGCATTTATGAACCGCCACGCATTTTTTGTTCAATGGAACGGAGTGTATTTTGTATTTCACGTTCTTTTAATTCTGGGTCAATCGCTTGAATATACTCAACTGCCGACAAATCATCGCCGCGTTTTCTATTTTGCGGCGGTTCCAATGCTTCAATAAGCAGAGCTTCAAGTGTGGCGACCAAACTAGCTAGCGAGGTATTAAAAGGAATCTCACGGAGATTGCCATCTGGCGTGACATCGAGAAGACCAAACCATGAAAAACGATTCCAACGACTACCCAATCTGTCGATGGTGTGTTCATACAATCTTTTACCTAATGGGCGGTCAATGCTACGACCTACATACACCACAGTATGATGATCATAAAGAATATAAATGCCTTTCTGTTTGCCAAAATCTACAGGCTTAGCCTGTGCCTGTTGTTTACCATACATTTTTAAATCACCACGCCATACCACTAAATCACGCTGCCAATACATACCAAAGGAACGGACAATTGAATCAGCCCATCGTATTGAATATCTATTGTTGCTGGTGATACGGGCTTTTCTGAGCTTTTGAGCGTAAATACGCCTTTGTTCGTGCGGACAAAAGGCGATTTATCGCCATCATGTTTAATGGATGCGGATATTTGAGCATTAACAGTGGCGGCAGGTGTTGCACCGTCCGATGAGTAATAGCCACGCGACAGAATTTGTTCAGAAATTTCTGCATAGTGTAGCGGTGTGCTTGATTCCAGTAGCACTTTTTTTATAGCTTCTCGCCAAGATTTTTCCATTAAATTCTCCGTAGTTCGTAGATTCACTGCCATTAAGTTAAGGATTTTTATTTATTATAGAAGTTACGCATTGACG
>DFWO01000110.1 GCA_002380945.1 Methylococcaceae bacterium UBA4132
TGCATGCATCGCCAATGTACAATGGGCTGCCGTTGGGCGGCTGCTTTCTCTTATCATTATTTGCCAACTTTCTTTGGCTTCGGTGCGTTCAAAATACATAGCCTACACCCTCTGTCAATGCGTAACTTCTATCATAGTGAATAAAACATATTGATTTGTTGAAAATTGCTATAGTCAGCCTATCAATTCCGCGCGCTCTACCCTAGACTTATTCACCTTTCCCTCAACTTGCCATTCTCATTCATGTTTGCCATTAATCGTTTAATCCTTATCTACTCCTACAAAGCGCATCACTTTCAAGAATTACGTTTAAATGGGCATACCAATTTAAATGGTGTCAATGGTGCGGGTAAAACCACGCTGTTACGATTATTGCCGTTATTTTTTGGCGCAAGTCCGCGCAGCTTAGTGTTAAAAAGTCGCGTGACGGACAGTTTTATTAAACATTATTTACCGCGTGAATCATCGTATATTATTTTTGAATATCAACGTGATAAACAAACCTGCATAGTGGTGATTTATGCGCGTAATGAAGACAGCGTGTGTTACCGTTTTATTGATAAACCATTTAATATGGCGGATTTTACCGAGACGCACAGCGATGGTTCAGTCGTGCCTATTTCTTGTCTGCATCTTAAAAAACACTTTCATTCATCACAGCATCGGGTTCACTTAAGCGACCAACTCAACACCAGTGAATACCGCAGTGTTATTCAAAATTCTGGCATCAAAAAAGAGTTACGCAACTTACCTGTTCGTTATAGTTTTGGCAACGGCAGTGGCGGACAGCGTTTAAAAGATATGGAAAAAATCGTCTCAGGAATGCTAAATCGGTTTACTGATTTTACGGAATTGCGTGCCATGTTGGTTAGTTGTATTGATGAACAGCGTGACACCATTGAATTGGGCGTTAATCCTGACACCTTAACCACTTGGTATAAGGAATACCGCGCCTTTGAAAAAGTGGAAAAAGAACGCCTCAAAGCGGCATCATTAACACAGCTTAGCAGTAACTTAGCGCAAACCACCGACAATTTAGCGCAGTTACAACAGCGATTACGGCTATTATCAGAGCGCACTCAACAACAAGAGCAAACCCACCAGAAAAATTTAAAAGAACTAGGGCAACAAGGCGAACGACTGCGTGAAGAATGGCAAGATAACGAGCAGGCGATACGTTCCTCTTTAGCGCAAACTAAAGCCGACCTAAATCAGCACGAACGCGATAAAAATCGCCTAGAGCAAGAACAAGCCAACTGGCAACTGGCAACTGGCAACAACAAGATATTAATAAACGCCAGTTATTAGCGAGTCGTTTGGTGGACATAAAAACCCAACTCACACTCGAAACCGAAACTCAGCAACGATTTTTAGCTGCCACTCAAGATATTGAAGCCGAATTCCGAAGCAAGGAAGCACAGTTAAAACAACGCATTGATAAGCAACAAAACAGCTACGATAAACAAATTGGCGATTTAAAATACCACGCCTTACAGCTTAAAAGTGACGCAAAAGAAGCCAGTCAAAAACAGGCGAACGCATTACAACAAACCAATGACAGCCAAAAAGACGCTATTCAAGCCGCCATTAACACGCTACAAGAACAGCTAGGTGGCATTAAACAACAATTAAACGCCGTCTCCGCCGACCCGCAATTGTTAGCCGATAAAGAAACCAAACACGCGCAGTTACAAACAATTCTGCAAGACAAACAAACCGCTGAACAACAAGCCAATGAACTTGAGCAAGAAAAACAGCGCGGTCAAACCAGCATCAACGCGCTATTAAATGCTAAACAACACCGTGAAAATCAACGCGATACCCTCAAACAAACCCAGCACCTATTAAACCAACAACTAAAAGCCACACCCGATACCTTGCTAGGTTTTTTACGCGAGCAACAACCGAATTGGGTTGATGACATTGCCAAAGTGATTCAGCCCAACTTATTGCTACGCGAAGATTTAGAACCCACGCTCACTGCACCCAATCACAGTTTATACGGTTTACAGCTCAATTTAACCAATGTATCCGCCGACTACACAGCGGATGAACAACAAATTCGCCAGCGCATAAATGACTGTCATGAACAACTGGAAAAACTACACGATTTAGACCAGAAAGAAGCGACAGAACTCGACAAACTTGCCAAAATCCAGCGCGACTTAATCAAGCAACAACAGTTAGCCGTTGCCAGTGTGACTGCCTGCCAAAACCAACTGAACAAAGGCAAACAAGAACTGGAATCCTTAACTCGTCAAATAGAGCAGAGTAAAAAACAGCGTCAGCAAGCAGTCAAACAACAACACAGCAACATCACTGAACAAATAACACAGCAACAGCAACAGCAACAGCTCCTAGCCGTTAAAACACAGTTAGCCACCCAATTAAACGACTTACAAACCCAATTAGCCAGCGCACAACAACGCATTGATGAGGACAACCAGCAAAAAATCGACAGCTTGCAACAAGCGATAAAACAACTGCACCAGCAACAACAGCAACAATTAGACGACTTGGCAGAGCAACGTTTGCGTAGTTTGCAAGAAAGGAAAATTGATACCACCACCTTACAAGCGTTAGAAAACACCATCGCTCGATTAAAAAATACACAACAGCAAGCCGAAAAAGCCACCGATATTGTTAAAGATTATCAGCGTTGGCAGACAAATGAATGGGTGCGTTATCCTGAAATATCCGCTCATATCAACCGCTGTCAGACCTTACAACAGCAGCAAAATCAACACTACGACTCTGCTAAACAAAATTTTGCAACCGAGCAGAAAAGCCTAAAAGATAAACAATCATCCACGAACACCGCTTTGCAAACCTGTTCAAAACAGCTAGATAATATTAATTATTTGCTCAAACAATTAAATGATTACGCGCTCAATCACTGCCCAGAAACAGTATTAGAATCCGCCCACACCGTTGCTTTTTTACAAAATGAATACCACAAATTAACCGAAGATTATAAAAAACAGCGCAAAGAATTAACGCAATTAATAAACCATTTAAAACGGGTATTAGCGCAAGAAATAGGTACACGCCCTGCACAATATTATGCAACGCAAGAGCGGGCATTAATGGATTCAACCGAAGAAAACGAATGGATTATCGCTATTCAAAATTGGTATGAAGAAGATTTAATTAATTATAAACGTTGGCTTATTGCTCAAACACATAATTTTGGTGGCGGTATTCATGAATATAAACAAGCCTTAGAAAAATTTAATAGTGGCGTTAGAAAATTATCAACCCGTTTAGCCGCGCATATAGATGAGAATATTCTATTTGAAAAAATTGAACGTATTGAAGTTCATTTAAAATCTAAAGTAGATACCTTAGATTATTGGCAACAACTAGAACAGTTTTCGCAACATTATAATGAATGGCAACGATTAGGTGATTTACCCAGCTCAGATTTTGCTAAAATTATTGAACAAGTCGCCAGTCAATTACAAGGCAAAGGGCGCGTAGAAACCAAGCTGGTTAATCTATTAGAATTAGAAATAGGCATTGTCGAAAATGGACGGCGTAAAACCGCAACCCAAGCCGACGATTTAAAACGTATTTCCAGTACAGGTTTATCGTATCTTATCCTGTGCGTTATTTTTATCGCGCTGGTTAATATGATTCGTAAACAACAAGCCATCACCATTATCTGGCCAATGGATGAATTAAAAGACTTACATGACTGTAATATTGAAGTGCTACTGGATTTATTAACTAAAAATAATATTCATGTATTATCGGCTTTTCCATCCGCCGACCCATCATTGTTGGCATTATTTGCTAACTGCTATGAAATACAAGGCGACCGTAACTTAATTACTTTCACGATTGGAGATGAATATGTTTGAAATAGTCGTAAAACAATTGCTGGAAGGGCAATTTATTTGTGAATATCAAAACTATGACGGTTTTCACTATTTACAAAATCATAGCGAAAAAGTCGATACTTTCTTACAACAATTAAATTATCGACTGTCACACACGCCGCAAAAATCAGCCTTTTATGCGTCTTATCAAACCATTGACTCAAATGCGCGTAAAGACATAAGTAAAGTTTTCCATCAATTTAAAACCGAATTACAAGCTGTTGTGGCATGGCTTAATTTAATGATGTCGGTTTTAAATCAAGAATCCGCGTTAATGTCAGGCGATACTTTATATTTCGTCAAGCTATTACAAACGCTAGAGCAGAATAGTTCACAAGCGGAACAATTGCGCAGTTTTTCTAAATTTAAAGACTTTAATAGCACGGATGTTAGTTTAAAAAGTCGTTTAGAAAAATTACTCAATACGCTAAAAAACTGGGGCTATTTGGTATTAATTGATTCTGATACGTTAATTTATAAAGTAACAGGCAAGTTAGATTATTTTTATCAGGCATTAGAGTTTATTCAAGAGCATGAAAAACTGCCTATAGAACAATCTGACGAAGAGCCAGAGCAAGCGAGTTTATTATGAGTGCCAGTTTAGAGCGACTATTAAAATCATTGGCAAATCACAGTGATTTAATCGCCTCGGCTTATTCTTATGGTCATATTAGTAAAGATGGTAAAAATGAACGCGCTTTAAATCAATTACACCAGCAAAAAATATTGGTTAAGCGTGATGAAGAAAACTATCGGCTCACCGCACAATTAAGTCAATTCTTAGATTATGCCTTAAGCAGTGAGAGAATTAGGCGTTTAGATACGGATTTAGGTAGCTGGATGGATACCTTGGAACAATCCATTGGTTTATATCAAACGGCACATCATGAACAACGGATGGATGATTGTGATAATTATAAATTTGAAATTGAACATTTAGTGTTTCAATTAGCCGATACCTTAGAAGAAAATACCCATTATTTATTAATACTGGTGCAGCTTGCTCAGCTACAAATACAATTAGATGCGCGTTTTAGCCATCCTTTAGTCGTATATCGTGGCGATAAAGACTACCGTGCTGACACTTGTTTACAACTTTTACAGCAATTAAAACGCCCTGTGTTGGCGATGACTGATCTTGATCCAGCAGGTTTAGCTATTGCACAAGCACTGCCTTATGTGGTGGCATTAGTCGCGCCTAAACTGTCTGTTGTTGAGACTTTCTTTCTGAGCCAAAAAATGGCTAATCCGAATTTATATACGCAACAATTAGCCCAGTACCGTGCTGTTTTAGATGGCAGCGAATATGCGACGATTCGCGCATTTTGGCAGTTATTAAATCGTTATCAAGCGGGAATCGTGCAAGAACATTGGTTGAATGTAGAGATTGAGCTATTAATTAATGACTTAATTGATGTAACGCAGACCTGTAGAGGAACTGATAGCTGTAGCGAATTGAAAAATTTGTAATCCATTAATTTTTATCAACACTGTCAGGAAAGAGGATGCGAAGTTCGTATAGCCATCCTACCCACTATCATTCTCCAGCAAGTTTATAACCAACCCCATGTACGGTTTCAATTAATGCTTCACAACCTGCTTCAGCGAATTTTTGCCGTATGTGGCGGATGTGGCTGTCGATGGTGCGGTCGCTGATGTAAATATTGTTATACGCGCCATTCATGATGTGGTCGCGGCTAAATACGCGCTGTGGTGAGCGGGCGAATAATAACAACATGGCAAATTCGGTGGCGGTGAGGTTAATGACTACGCCGTTCCAAGTGGCAGTATGTTGTTCAGGATAGATGGCTAATTTACCGTGTTGTAAACTGGGCGTGGTGGGTTCTGATTTAGCGGTGGTTAGTGTGCGTTTAAGAATGACGTTAATTCTTGCCACTAATTCACGCGGGCTAAAGGGCTTGGTGACGTAATCATCACCACCGATTTCTAAGCCTAAGATGCGGTCGATTTCATCATCGCGTGAGGATAGAAATAAAATCGGCACATCGGAGCTTTTGCGAATTTCACGGCACACTTCCAGCCCGTCAAATTCAGGCATATTTATATCGAGGACGATTAAGTCGATGCTGTATCCGCGAAAGTGTTCTAGGGCTTGTCGTCCATCTTCTGCCAGCGTTATGTGCATTCCTGCTTTTTCCAGCGCGAAACTGATGACTTCGCGGATGTGTAAATCATCGTCAGCAACGAGGATGTGTTTGTTCATGTCGGTTTGCCGTTAAAAAACTCATTTGGATTAAGGTAGAACATTTTAAGCCATGCCTGCGTGTTTCTCACATCGTATTGCCAAGGCAAAGGAAATAAACTGCGAATGGTAAAGTGCAAATGTGGCGGTTTGCCGATGGCGTTGCCTGTATTGCCGAGCGTGCCGATTTTTCACCTGCTTTCACCCATTGAAAAGCCTGTCTATCAATGCGTTATAAATGGGCATAGTAATAAAATCGCCATTTCGCACCAAGAATGACTACGTTGTTACCGCCCATGTCATTAAAGCCTGTATGAAAAACTAAACCATCGCTTGCTGCAAGTACAGGCACACCGACTTTAGTAAAAATGTCGATGCCTTTGTGTGTGCCTGAGCGTCCCCACGGGCTGTACCAAAATTCCAATCGGCAGATGTTGCGCCTACGACTGGCATACGTTTGTTTATTGGTAGTAGCAAGCCTGTGGTGAATATTAGCAGTGCCAGTAAGATTAACTTGATACTGAGTTTAGCGTACATTTTTCTACACCATTTAGAAGCACGTGCCTACGGCTGTGGTTTTTCATCCTGTGTAGTCAACGCATACCAATCGAAATGCCGCGTTGCGACCATCAATCCTGTTAACATTAAGAACAGTAATACGCTACCCATTAATAATGGCGTTTTCTTCGGATTGCAAAATCACATATAACACACTGTACAGCACGATTAATGCCGCACCTAATAGCAAGCCCAATTTATTTGCGCTGAAGTAAAAAGTGAGTAAAGCGATACTGGCTATCACGCCGATGCTGTAGGCGTATAGGAATAAAATGTGTTCAGATAAGGAAATCAGTAATAAATAGAACACTAACAACGCCATGCCGACTAAGGTGTATTGAATGGGATGTATGGGTAATTTTTTCAGCAATTCAAATAATACTAATGCCATGAGGGTTAGGATGATAAACAGTTCAGCATATTTCACACTGCGTTCTGATTGTTGATACACATCAACAGGTTGAATAAGTTCAAAGCCGACTGCACGACTTAATAAACTAGAAGTTACGCATTGAC
>DFWO01000167.1 GCA_002380945.1 Methylococcaceae bacterium UBA4132
TGGCGGCTGGTGGGTCTGCGACCAGACGTGAACGATTTGCAAATTCAATCATTTAGTTTCAACAGCCTTGGCGGCTGGTGGGTCTGCGACAAACGATTACAATGCAAGAAATAAACTCCAACAGTTTCAACAGCCTTGGCGGCTGGTGGGTCTGCGACTCACATTTTTCCCAGTGCATATCAGGATGAAAGTTTCAACAGCCTTGGCGGCTGGTGGGTCTGCGACAATCCTTGATTCTGAATATGCAATAAGTTAAAAAGTTTCAACAGCCTTGGCGGCTGGTGGGTCTGCGACTAATAAGGTGACTTATGAAATATAAATCTGTTGTTTCAACAGCCTTGGCGGCTGGTGGGTCTGCGACACAACCCTCTTGGAAACAACTAATTCAAACTATGGTTTCAACAGCCTTGGCGGCTGGTGGGTCTGCGACAACAAAGAAGCATTAAGAGCTGCATACAAACAAAGTTTCAACAGCCTTGGCGGCTGGTGGGTCTGCGACACACTGCGTTTTCGTTTGGAAAATGCGATTAAAGTTTCAACAGCCTTGGCGGCTGGTGGGTCTGCGACAGCACTCTGTAACAGACCGCGTATTTCGTGACTTGTAGATACCCGTTTGGTGAACCTCTGGTTGTTGTCGCAGACCCGAAGCGATTTTAGGTATTTTAAACAATTTTTGCAACATAAGTCTTTGATTTTTATGGATTGGTGAGTGATTTCTTATGCTAAGGTTTAAATTTATAATATAAGATACTGTTTTAAAACGGTTTTAGTGACTTTTTTCTTTTTTTGCTAAATTTTTAAAGAAGGTTCACCCAATCAAATAATAACCAAGCTGGGCAGTTTGGCAATGCGTTGGTGTTTGGCATTGTAGGACTTTAACCGACAGTTACGACATAAGCAATAAAGTCTTGGATTATCTTCTTAATTTGTTATTCAATATCCCCATAGTTTGGCTGATTTTTAATGAGCCAGTCTTAGATATAGTATTTTTGGTTTATGTTAATCCGTTCATGGTGAGCCTGTCGAACTATGAACGGCCTTCGACAATCTCAGGGCAAACGGTTAGAAATTACTCAAAAACTGAAGTCCTATAACACCCTACGCTCGGTGGTTCGACTATCGTTTGTTCAGTACACGCTATTTTTCTGTGTGAATTTGGTTGTATTCCTTTTGCATGATAGTCTTCGCCAAAAACTTAATCAAACTGCTCAGCGTTTTTTCACTGTTAGGAGTGTGTATGCCGAATAAAATCACAGCGAGTTATCGCATTGTTACCCCCATGTTCATCGGTGATGCTCATCAACAAGCCAGTTGTATTTCTCCTAGCTCAGTCAAAGGCGCGTTACGCTTTTGGTGGCGGGCGTTGAATTGGGGCAAGGTTTTAGCCAAAGCGGGCAATAACGAAGCCGCCGCCCTGTGTGAGTTACACGCGCAAGAAGTAAAGCTGTTTGGCGGTTTGGCTGAAACGGTTAATGATGAACAAACGGGCGGACAAGGGCTGTTTTTGTTGCGGGTTGCCAGCCAAAATAATCTGAAAATACTTCATGATTGGCCGTTAGCCACAAGTTTTAGCGGTTATTTAGGCGTGGGCTTATGGGAAAGTGGCAACCAGACAAAAGGCAATTACCAACCTCATCGCCAAGCACTTGAAGAAGGTCAGGATTTTAGTGTGGAGTTACGGTTAAAGTCGACCACCCATGAAGATGATAAAAAAGCATTGGAGGATACGCTCAAGGCGTGGGGTTGGTTTGGCGGCTTAGGTAGTCGTGTAAGACGGGGTTTTGGTTCTATCGCACTGGAGCAACTTAACGGGAAAGATGTCGCTTTTGCCTGTGCCGATGATTATGTTGACGCAACGAAGGTACTATTAGCAGCCTACGCTGTTAATAATACAACGCCACCTTATACGGCTTTTAGTTCTCAAACCCTGCTAGGACTGGCTGCAACAAAAGCTAATGCACGTTCTGCTCATGACGAATTAGGACGTTTATTCAAAAGTTATCGCGGTCAACCCAGTAGTTTACGTGGCTCTAAAAAACGCGTATTTGGTATGCCTTACAGTGGTGGTACTCCAGAGGAAGCAGAGGCAAGAAGAGCAAGCCCTTTAATTTTTCATATTCATCCTATCGCCAATAAATATAAGGGATTGGTTTTGTCATTACCTGCTGTTTTTCATCATAAGGAATCGTTGCAAGAAGTGGATGATAGATCGTTGCAAGAAGTGGATGATAGATTGTTAAGTGGCTTTATTAAACAGTTACAGGAGGTTTCATTATGGACATAAGATACTTCCACTTTTCTATAGCCCCCGTCCAAGGCTTTATCGCTCAAGCCCGCCGTACCCGTGATTTTTGGGCGGGTTCTTTTATTTTGTCGTGGTTGTCAGCAGTAGCCATGCAAGCAGTCGAAAAGCAAGACGGTTGCGAGATTATTTTTCCTAAACCAGATGATAATTTTTTGTTGTGGCTGGAAGGCAAAGGCAAAAAGCCAGCACCTGAACATGGCAGTGTGCCGAATCGTTTTAAAGCCTGTGTGAATGATTTTGACCCACAAGTGGTAGTTGATGCTGTCAATACGGCTTGGAAAGCTTTAGCGGATAAGGTGTATGAGGGCGATTTAATGACAGTTGATGAAAAAACCAAGTCTATTTGGGATAGGCAAGTTGGAACTTATTGGGAGTTAAGCTGGGTTGTTAGTGATGATGCAGAGGACAGTTCAGCGTTGGATGTACGCAAAAACTGGCGTTCTTATTTACCACCTGATGAAGCAGGGGTGAAATGTATGATGATGGATGGTTGGCAAGAATTATCAGGTGTTCTAAGACCTAATGCCGATGAGTTGACAACATTTTGGAAGAAGATTCGTGATAAAGGTAAAACGGGGATAAAGAGCGATTTACGGGTCAATGAGCATTTATGCGCGATTGCTTTTATCAAGCGGCGATTTGTGCGTTATTTTGACCAAGTGAATCAACCGATGAATGGCTGGACTTTAAAAGGCTGGAAAGTTGAAGCGGGTAGACCGTCAGTTGCTTATATGGCGGCGGTGCATTGGTTGAAGAATGTACTGATTCAAGCCCGCCATTATCCTGATGTTGAAACTCAGCTTTGGCGGTTTCATGACGCGGCTATTAAGTTGACTGAGGGTAATTATAACGAATGGGGCAATCAAATTGCGTGCATTAAAGAATTTGACACGTCTCATAAATGGAAAGCCTTAGACGGCAATGTGTTTTTTGAATCGGCGTTAGAAAATACCAATATTTATGACGACCAAGTGCAAGCAGGATTGGTGCTTGATGAATTAAAAGCCTTACAAAAGTTGATTGGTCAGGAAAAAATAGCCCTCAAACCCGCTACGCCATTTTATGCGGTGTTAATGATGGATGGTGATAGTTTGGGTAAGCAAATGAGCGATGCCGATAAACAGCCAGCAATTACAAAAGGCTTAGGTGATTTTACCGCCAGCGTTTCAGACTTGGTTAAAGAAAAAAACGGTTTTTTGATTTATGCGGGTGGTGATGATGTATTGGCGATATTGCCGCTTGAAGACGCGCTTTCTTGTGCTTTAGCGATACGCGAGAAATATGCCAGTATTTTTGCTGGGTTAAATAAATCGGTATCGGAAGAAGCCAAAGTCAGCACCAGTATTTCTGCCGCTGTTGTGTTTGCTCATATTAAAATGCCTTTAACAAAAGTGTTAAAAAATGCCCATGAGTTATTGGATGTGGTGGCAAAAGAAACGTATGGGCGTGATGCTTTAGCGGTTAGGGTTTGGAAGTCTGGTAATCAGATTTTGGAATGGGCGAGACCTTGGGATTGCGCGATTGAAAATGGTCAATTGGTTTTAGATGGCTTAGCCGAGAAATTTGCCTCTGATGATGAAGACGGACAGCTTAGCAATAAGTTTTTGTACAAAATTCGTGAGCGATTTGAGTTGTTAAATCCGTTAAATGAGAGCGGCGTGTCAGCCGTTGACCTCATGGCGGCTGAATATTTTTCCTCTGGTTTGTGTGAACCTTATCCTATGGTTAATAAAATGGAACACGCTAAAACAGTCGTTAGACCGTTGTTAGAACAATGTCGCCCTATTTATCGAAAATTGGATGATACTAATACAGCGACATTTGAACGAAGTGATTCTATTTTTGTTGATGCAGCTTTACTCATACGTTTTCTAGCACAAAAAGGAGTGGCTGTATGAGTAAATTCACTTGGCGTTTTACCGCACTCGATAGCTTGTTTTTTCGAGAGTCACGTCCGTTTGACACTATTGGCGGTTCTGAATTAAGCAGTGTGTTTCCACCTTCGCCTGTGACGATGGCTGGGGCAATTCGTTCGGTGATTGGTGAGTATCACAGCGTGGTTTGGTCGAACTATCCAAAAAACTATCCTGAATTACAAGCACAAATCGGCGATAGCGAATCATTAGGTAATATGCGCTTAAAAGGTGTTTTTCTAAGTCGAAAAAATCCAAAAACTCACGATTGGGAAAGATTGTATCCTGTCCCTGCCCATTTAGCTGCTACCAAAGAAAAAGCTGAAATTAAAGCCCTACATTTTTTACAAGTCGGTAAACCCGTACACTGTGATTTAGGTGCAGGCGTTTGTTTAGCGGTTGCCCCTAAAGATATAAAAGGCATTAAACCGTTGGACGGTTATTGGCTAACGCGAGTAGGTTTAAATCAGGTGTTAAATGGACAGTTACCCGATACCAGCGAATTAATCGCCTCGTCTGAGTTATTCAAACCCGAAGCGCGTTTAGGCATAGCCAGAAACAATCAATACCGTACTGCTGAACAAGGAATGCTCTATCAAACCCAACATATACGACCTAAAAACTCAGTCGCTATCGAGGTGGATGTTGAGGGATTAGATACAACGCGTTATCCATCTGGTATTACTCGCTTAGGGGGTGAAGGACGCGGAGCGGTTTTTGAGGTGTTTGCTACAGACGGTAACGTGATAGAAACCGATAACTCAAAAACTGAGGTATTAGGCATTAAGTTAGTATTATTGTCAGCGGTATATGTACCGCAATTAAATGGTCATACGCCCTTACCCAATTTTAAAAGAATCGAACACGAAGGCAAAACTGTTTGGCAAGGACAAATTAACAACATTGATTTAACATTACATTGCGCGGTAATTGGTAAAGTGTTACGCGAAGGCGGTTGGGATTTGCTTAAGTTTCAAGCTAAACCTGTACGCAGTCTGATTCCAACAGGTAGTATTTTTGGTTCTGTCGCAAATTTTTCGGAA
>DFWO01000054.1 GCA_002380945.1 Methylococcaceae bacterium UBA4132
CCTGATAAGTGTTGACACATCAACACATCAAAAACTAATTGTTGGTTATCAAAATTCGCTTGATGTTGCAGTATGTATTGTGTGATTATCCAAAAGCATTTGCCAAAACGGTCAAGCTGAGCTTGTGTTTCGCTCAGTTGTAGGCGTAATCGTTCATAGACTTCTTCATCAAAATTTTCTAGTAGTTTTTTGCGCGTGTCGTTCATACGCGCCTGGATATGTTCATCCATTTCTGCTTGTAAGGCTTTAAATGCCACTTCTATTTGGGTAAGTGTGCGGCATTGCTGGTAAATCATTAAAATCCGTTTTTCAAAATCCACGCCAGACTCAATGCTCCCTAACACTTCATCCGACGCGCGAAAAACGCCATTAAACAAATTAAATTTTTCGATTAAAAGTTCTAAAACGCGGCGGTCTGCATCGTTGCGTTCGTTGAGAAAATTAATGACCACCGCACCGTGCTGTTGTCCATAGCGGTGACAACGCCCGATTCGTTGTTCTACGCGCTGTGGATTCCAAGGCATAACTAATGAACAAAATTGCATATTAACGCCTTCAGCCGCCGCTTCAGTGGCTATTAAAATACTGGCTGAATCGCGGAAGTGTTCAATTAATGCGGTGCGTATGTCTACGTCTCTTGAACCTGCAATACGTCCAGACGCTTGATTAGCAGCAAGCCAATTTTCATAAATGATGGTTGCTTCTGGACTGTTGTTAGTGCCGCTAAATTGTACAATTTGATTGGCATAACCGTTGGCTTCGAGATAGTTTTTTAAGTACGTTTGTGTGCGGCGTGATTCGGTAAAAATAAGGGCTTTACGTTGTGCGCCTGTATTTGCCATGTGTTGAAAGCCAAGGTCTAGCGCGTTTAATAAACTATGGGTTTTGGTATCCGTGCCAATGCTGTTTGCCCAAGTGTATAACTGCTCTAATAAATCAATTTCTTCTTTTAATTGCTTGCGATCTATGGCGCGTGGCGATTTACTATCGTTTTCTTCGAGTGGGTCTAAATCCAGTATTTCATCCAATAAATCTTGCTCGATGTCTTCATCGTTTATCAGTTGTTCGGTAAAGTCTGGATCATCGTTGATTTTTTCATCACGCAAGGCTTCAAGCCGAACTTGCATAGTTTTCAGTGTTCCTGCTATGGCGGAGGATGAGGAAGCCAATAATTTGCGTAAAATCAGCTCTGTTAAATGGCGTTGTTGGTACGGAATAGCATACCTATTTGGTCGCTGTAAAAAAGCACTGACCGCTTCATAAAGTTGGTGTTCGTTATCACTAGGACAAAAAGGCTGGGTAATGGCGCGGCGTTCGGTATAACGGATATATTCAGTGACTTGATTGCGTAAAGTGCGGCGACAAAATGAGGATAATCGTTGTCTTAAGCCGTCTAAATCACCACCTGCCGAAACGTATTGACTGCGAAAGGCATTAACATCACCAAACAGGTGTTCATCAATTAATGTGGATAAGCCGTATAGCTCTAATAATGAATTTTGTAACGGTGTGGCGGTAAGTAATAGTTTACGACAATATTCGGTTGCCCATCGTATGCCTTGCCCAATTTTGTTGCTTTCACGATACGCATTACGCAATTTATGCGCTTCATCAATCACGACTAAATGCCATGAAATGGCTTTGAGGTCATCACGGATTTTATTGGCATAGTTGTAAGACATAATAACTATGGCTTTTTGGTCGAGCGGGAATTTTTCTTTTTTGATGCTATCGCGCCATGTTTTGGCATCCAATACAATAGCAGGTAGATTAAATTTTTCTGCTAATTCCAATGCCCATTGTTTACGCAATGAAGCGGGACATATCACTAATAATCGCCGTCTGCGTTCTGACCAATATTGACAAAGTATGATACCTGCTTCAATAGTTTTACCTAAACCGACCTCATCAGCCAGTAACACGCCTTTGGATAAAGGCGATTTGAGTGCGAATAACGCGGCATCAATTTGATGGGGATTTAAGTCAACACTGGCATCAAATAACGATTGTGATAATCGTCCTACATCATTGGCGTTATGTCGGCGTGTTAATTCATAGGCAAAGTATTTGGCATGGAATGCTGTAATCATCGTTTCGGTATTTGCCTTGTGAAAATGTTTAAAGAATGTAATTTATTTTATTAATCCATACTTTTGCGCAAATCGACAAGCACTTGGTCTGAACTGTCTATACGAATTAACCCAAGACGCGGGAATTCAATGTCGATAATGACATAAACGGTGAATGCCATCACGCCTGCAAAAATTACGGTATGTAGCCAGTCCCGTTCCTTGTTTTCCGATGCACTATAGCCGACTAACATCGCCCCCATGCAGCTTAAACCAATCAATAATACAAAAATAATCATTGGTGGATGGTTTTGGGTGGCTGTCATACGCGTGGTGGTGATGTCTATCATGGCGTTCAGGGCATTGAGCAGTAGCATGGATGCAGAGGCGGGTGCGTCAGGTCTGCGACACGCGGCAACGGCTTTTATCCAGATTTCTCCTTGCAGTGCGGCGGTGTTTTTTACTAGTTTTTCTCTAATAGTGGCAAGATTGTCTTCATTATCAATATGGGCATTTGAGCGTAAGTCAGTATAGCGACGAAATAGTTCACGCAATTCAGGTTGGGCATCACTAGGTAACAGGTCAAGGCGTAAATAAGCAGTACCGATGTCGTTCGCTTCTTCGGTAATTAAATGGCGGCGATCTTCAAATCTTGATGCAGCACCTGAAAAAGCAAAGGCAATCAATAATCCTAACAAGGCAAATACCGCGCCTTCTGCCGCGCTGCCGCCTTTTGCCAAGCCGTCTGGATTGTGTGTAAGTCGGATAACACCAATGCGCAGCCCTATCTCAAGAAAGACTAAGATGCCTAAGAATAAACCGACGGCAGTGAGTAATGCGATTAAGGTAAAATTCATATTAATAACCTGTTAGGTAAGATGGACTGCGTTAGATTCTAGCGGATTATCGACGTGGTGCGTTTGATGAAATATGCAAACTGACTAAACGGGATACCATGATGGCTAAGTACAGTTGACCTACGATGGCTTCGAGAATCGCTAAACCGCGTGCTTTTTCTGAAACGGCGAGTATGTCACCATAACCTACTGAGGTCAGCGTGACAAAGCTGTAATAGATATAATCTGAAGGGTCGTCACTCAAGGGGTTTGCGCCTTTCAATGAGTTAGGATGTACAGTTTCTAGCAAGTAATAAGCAAAAGCCCAGATAAAACCAAGCAATACAAAAGCACACGCGCCGCCTATGACAATATCAGCAGTCACTTCTTGCTCTACAATGATGTGTTTTAAAACCATGAAAAACATCTGTATGATGAACAAGATGATGAGCGTAAGCTGTAAGATGTGTAGATAGGGCATCTTACCTATTGTATGGTATAGCATTTTTAAAATGATAATACCTACCATCAACAAACAAGCGCGGCGAAAGGCGATGGGTTCTCTATCTAACGCATAAAGACCTGAAATTAATACGACGGTGAAAAATATGTCCGTTAATAAAACTCTTTCCACTAAGTCATCTAAAAATGGTTTTAGCCCTATCATTGAACACAACGACACCAGCAAAAAGCCGTAGCGTCCCGTTTTTTCGATGATAGATGTCAATAAAATCATGATTTATCCTTCGCTTACCAATCTGGCACCCGCCATTGTTGGCTTTTGTCTTTTTCGGGCATATCAAGTTTGCCAGATTCCATCAACTTGCCCCAATCAGTCCGTTCCTGCATTTGTTTTTTAACGGCTACAGGTAAAAAGTCTTGTTCAGTGCGGGTTTCCCAACCACCGCCGACGGCTTTGTATAAAGTAATTAAGTTGCTGGCGACTTCGCTGTGACTACGCGTGTAGGCATCTTGAGCAGAGGCTAAGCTACGTTGTGAATCTAATACCCGCTGATAATCGACTAAGCCTTCTTGATATTGATACAAGGAAAGTTCGGTGGAGCGTTTGGCGGCTTCATAGCTTTTTTGCAGTTCTTCGCGTTGCTTTTGTGCATTGACAAAGCCTGACAAGGCATTTTCTGCTTCTTTTGCGGCATTGAGTACAGTATTTTGATAAGTCGCTATTAATGCTTGAAAACGCGCATCTTCAACACGCACTTGGTTTTTAATACGTCCATAATTAAACAAATTCCATGACACGCTAGGACCTATGGAATATTGAAAACTTTTGGCATTAAATAATTGCCCTAAGGTACTGCCACCCATAGAGGCGTAAGTGAGCGCGGCATCACTGGCACTGAGACTAATTGAACCAAGTAGAGAAAAATGCGGGTATAAATCGGCTTCTGCAACACCAATTAATGCACTTTGACTCGCCATGCGGCGTTCGGCGGCACGAATATCAGGTCGTCGCCGTAACATTTCCGCAGGTACACCAATCGCCGCTTGTAAGGGAGCGACAGGAATCGGTTGTTTTTCCGTTAAATAGTGGTCGATAGTGCTAGGTGGTTTACCCAATAATACGTTTAAGGCATTTTTGCCTTGTTGTAATTGATTTTCAAACGGTGGTAGTGTGGCACGAGTGTTGTTTAATAAGGTTTCTGCTTGTAGATAATCCAACTCATTAATTGCACCGCCTTTAAATAACGTTTTGGCGATTTCTACGGTACGTTCTTGAATTTTAATATTGTCCTTGGCGACTTGAATCAGAGCTTCGCTAGTGCGAATCAATGTATAAGTACGCGCCACTTCGGCAGTTAAGGACACCAATACATCATCAAAACTGGCAATCGAGGCATCTAAATTTGCTTGATTGGCTTCTACGCCACGTCTAAATTGCCCCCACACATCCAATTCCCAACCGACATCTAAGCCTATGCCTGTACTGGCAAACACACGATCTATGGCTGGACTGGTATTGGGTGCATAAGCACTAATTTGTTTTTGATTGACGTTGCCATTGGCTTGTTGTAACTGCGGATACTCTAATCCTGTTGCAATACCTAATTGAGCGCGGGCTTCAAAAATACGCGCTCCTGTAGCTTGTAGGGTTAAATTTTGTGAGCGGGCTTCGGTAATCAGCTTATTGAGAACAGGATCATTAAATACTTTCCACCATGTGGCTAACTGGGCATTGCGTTTATCCAATTTGCTGGCAGGTGCGCTAATCCAGTCTTTTTGCAGAGTCTCTTCTGGTTTAATGTAATCAGGACCGACTAATTCACAACCACTGATTAAGGTAACGGTGATGATTGTGGCGAGTTTTTTTTTGTGATTCATAATCATCATCCTTTTGCCAAATTGAGTGGTTTTTCGCTGTTGTCATCGGCTTTGATATTAAAAAAGAGGCTATAAAACACGGGAACAACGATAAGCACCAAAACGGTTGCAAAACCTAAACCAAACACAATAGTCACCGCCATAGCGACAAAAAACGCATCACTAAATAAAGGAATCATGCCTAACATAGTGGTGCCTGATGACATACACACGGGAATTAAACGACTCACACCTGACGTTAGCACGGCTTGATAAGGTGTTTTGCCTTCTGCCATCTGCACATCAATTTCATCGACTAACACGATAGCGGCTTTAATTGTCATACCTGATAAACTCATCAAACCTAGCAATGCCATAAAGCCAAACGGTTGGCTAAAACTGAGTAGTCCGACTGTGACACCAATCAAAGCTAACGGTACAGCTAACCATATCACTAACGTTTTTTTAATCGAGTTAAATAGAGCTAAAACAATAAACACCATGATGCCAAAGAATATCGGTATCGCGCCTGCTAAACTGGCATTGGCACGCGAGGAATCCTCCGCTTCACCGCCCCACGCCATGTAATAACCTGGTTTACCCTTAATCGGCCAAAGATCGTTGTCCTGCACTTTTAACGTTTTATTATTAAAATCGGCAGTGTCAACTTCATGACCAACGATAGCGGCTGTATCGACATTCAACGCCTGTTCAATATTTGCTTTTACCTTGGCAAATAATTCACTCGGCAAGCCTTCACGAGGGTCAGCATGAAGTCGAATCATTTTTCGTCTGTCCAGTCGCCAGATATAAGGGTCTTCAAATTCAGTATCAAATCCAGACACTACTTGACCGATTGGAATCATGGTTCTAGCGGCGGGACTCCAGATTTGAATGCCGCCAAGACTATTTAAATCCAGTCTTTCTGCCTGTGGCGCACGCGCTAGAATTGGCAATAATTCATCTTGCTCACGATAAATACCGACTTTAGTGCCTTGAAAAGCTGATTCCATTGTGTGTGCAATTTCAGGTCTATCTATACCTATTTTTCTGGCTTGGGTTTCTGCTATTTGTGGGCGTACAACTTTGATTTTTTCACGCCATTCATTGCGTACCGCTCTGGCATTGGGTTCGTTCAGTAAAATATTTTCGGCTTTACTCGCCATGCTTCTGAGTTCTTCAGAATCTGCCCCATAAAGACGTAACTGAATTTTACCGCCCGAAGAAGGTCCTAATACGAATAAACGCACATTGGTAATCGCATCAGGAAACGACGTTTCAAACTCCTTTTGTATTTGCGGAGCTAAGTCTTTAATACGCGCATAGTCATCGACATCCACCAAAATTTGTCCAAAAGCGGCATAGTTTTTTTCTGGTGTATAGGTCAATAAAAACCGCGTTTGACTACCACCAATTAAACTACTCAGATGGGTGACACCTTCGTGTTTTTTCAATGCTACTTCAGCGGATTGTAGTTGTTTTTCAGTTTCTCGAATATCCGTGCCTTCAGGAAACCACAAATCCACATAAAACTGAGGGCGCGTGGAGTCTGGAAAGAAACTGTTTTTAACATAACCAAAACCCACGATAGCACTGATAAACAGTCCGACCACAACAGCAACTACCAACCAACGAAACCGAATACAGCCTGCTAAAAATTTGCGATAGCTTAAATAAAAACCTTTGCCGTAGGGGTCTTCATGCGTGCCGTCTGTAGAAGGCGGTGTAACTTTCAAAAAAGTTTTGCATAGCAATGGCGTACACGTTACTGCCGTCAACCAACTTAATAGCAAGGAATATAAAATTACGCTAAACAAGGTGCGGCAATATTCACCCGTAGAATCTTGCGACGTACCAATCGCCGCAAACGCCACAATAGCAACAATCGTACCGCCTAACATGGGTACAGCGGTTTGTCCGACAATCGCACAAGCGGCATCAAAGCCAGATTTACCTTGTGCCATCTGCATACGCATACCGTCTGTGACCACAATGGCACAATCGACTAACATGCCTAAGGCAATAATCAATGCCCCCAAAGAAATACGCTCTAAGGTAACGTGATTTATCTGCATAAAAATAAACGTACCCATGATAGTAACCATGAGAACCACGCCTAAAATCAAACCAGAGCGCAAGCCCATAAACAGTAACAACACGCCGACCACAATGGCAACCGCTTCGGCAAGATTGATGACAAAACCTTTTAACGACACATTTACCGAATTGGCTTGATGGGAGATAATGTTTAGCTCCATGCCAATCGGTCTTAACTCTTCTAATTCTTTTAGACGCTGCTCCAAGGAATCAGACATGGTAATGACATTGCCACCTTGCACCGTAGAAATGGCTAAGCCAATCGCAGGCTTACCATCATAACGGAGTAAGGTACTAGGCGGGTCTTGATAACCACGCTTAATGTCCGCGACATCTCGCAAATAAATCAGACTATTTGATTTAGGGTTAGAGCTGGTAATTAGCAAATCACCAAAATCTTGTTCAGATTGAAATTCACCTGTTGGATTAATCGGAATAAATTCGGTGCCTAACAGCATACTGCCTGCATTGGTGGCAATATTTTTGGCTTTTAGAGTGTTATAAATATCTTGCGGGGAAATGCCCAGTTGCGCCATTTTTTCACGACGCATTTCCACATAAATTGCCTCTTTCTGTACACCGTATAAATTGATACGTTTTACATCTTTGGCTTTTAATAACTCGCGTTGTAACAGCTTGGCATAGTCATAAATTTCTTTATCACTGTAACCTTCGCCCGTAATGGCATAAAACAGACCATACACATCACCAAAATCATCATTAACCAAGGAAGGTCCAGCACCAGGTGGTAAGTTACGCTGTGCATCATTCACTTTACGACGCAACTCATCCCATACTTGTGGCAACGAATTTTTGTCATATTGATCCTGCATCGTTACATTGACTGTCGATAAACCGCGTGATGAGCGCGATTCTACCTTCTTAAGCTGTCCCATTTCTTGCACAGCTTTTTCGATCACGTTAGTGACTTCTTCTTCCACTTCTGCCGCAGACGCGCCTGAGTATGGCGTGATAACAACGGCATCTTTAATCGTGAACTCAGGGTCTTCCAATCGGCTTAATTTTTGATAAGACTGCCAACCTACCACTAAAAACAGAATAGTGATGACCCAAGAAAGAAGACTTTTGCGTATTGTCCATTCTGCTAGATTCATAAACTAACTCCTTATTTAGCCATGTCACGAATGACTTGATTCTCACGCAATTTGCTGACGCCACTGACGGCAATTATGTCACTCGTTTTTAAGCCTGTCGTTACGCGGATACTATCTGAACCACTGAGTTCACCTGTGGTAATGGGGGTTTTATGAACCGTCATGGTTTTAGCATCGACTAGCCAAACCATTTTTTTTCCAGCATCATCTGCCCAAACGGCAATTAATGGAATAATAATATTGCTATCAGGTGCTGAAAGTTCATTGGCTAATTCAATGCTAACCGTTGCTGTCATGCCAGATAGAATACGAATACCTGTCGGGGCAGGTGTAGTCAGTACAACACGATAGGTTTGTGTTTGTGGGTCGGCTTGTAAAGCGGCTTCTTTGATTTTTAGCTCAAAGTGGCGACTGGGATCGGCTGCAAATTCAGCGAATAATAACGGCTTAGTTTTACGGATGGGAGTCATTAATATTTCTGGCACATCAATGGTGATGTCCACGTTACTCATATTTTGTAAGCTAATAACCGCTTGTTTTGCCTGGATTTCTTGGTAATTATCGACATATTTTCTGGCAACCACACCCGCAAAGGCGGCAGGTAACTGGGTATAACTTAATTGATCTGTAGCGGCAGCCAATCCTGCTTGTGCAGACTGCAAATCCGCTTGAGCCACTCTTAAAGACGTTTGTTTTAACGACACCATCGAATCACT
The DNA here is from genome assembly GCA_002380945.1 of Methylococcaceae bacterium UBA4132. GTDB lineage: Bacteria > Pseudomonadota > Gammaproteobacteria > Methylococcales > Methylomonadaceae > UBA4132. The sequence goes on from DFWO01000054.1 coordinate 9,153, forward strand.
GACCGCGCCTGCATCTGTTGCTTTGATATTGCGATAACGTTGATATTCAACAGTCGCATATTCAACGGATGCTTTAGCCTTGGCTACTGTGCCTTTCGCATTATTAACCTGTGTTATAAAATCCCTAGGGTCTAATTTGGCAATTACATCGCCTTTTTTAACACGCTGCCCTTCTTTGATAGGCAAATCAATCAGCGTTCCTGCGACTTGGAAAGATAAATCAACTTGATCAGTCGCCTTTACCGTGCCTGGTAGTTTTCGCATTTGACTGTCATTGATACCACCAATTGTCAGTAATTTGACAGGTCTTACTACTTGAGCATCCTCTTTTTCCTTCGGCTTTTCACTGCAAGCAACTAAAAAAACACATAATAAACAAATAATAAAAGGCTTTGAGATTGAGAAGCTAATTCGCATGTGTCTGTTCTCCTAGGGAGCTTAGAGTAAGGGGCTTTGTCTAATAATAGCTTAAAATCAACCCATTGAGACGAAACCAGCTTAAAAGTGTAAATATGATGGCATCGCTTAGTTGGTGAACATATTTGTTGGGTCAAAACATAGAACATTTCCTTCTAAACAGACTTCAAGTCTCACTTAATTCGCTCGCTACATTGATAGACAGGGCAAATACCTAGCCTAAAACACGGATAAACACTTAATCTTTAGTTTGTTTAGCAGCTTAGTTTTATGGATAATGTACTCATAGATTCAAGATTTTCAATGGTTTCAAGCAGTTCAACACAAGGTTTGGCAATATGACAGAGCTAATGAGTAGCGGAATAGAATTGATGTTTGCTGGAATGACAATCGTCTTTCTGTTTTTGATTATGCTGGTAGGCGCGATTAATTTTATGTCGTTTTTGGTACAGCGTTTTTTCCCTGAACAGCCAGCCACAACCGTTCATGTCACCACAGGTGGCGTTGATAAAAATGTCATTGCAGCAATTAGTGCTGCCGTGCATCAATATCGAAACAAACATAAATAACTTTTAACATAGAACAGTCGAAACGACCCTTTAAGTCGATGATATATACAGGTTTCTGGAGAAATATTAAGAATGGCACGAGATAAAAAAAAGCCCCTAGCAATCACTGAAGTTGTTTTGCGTGATGCCCATCAATCCATCTTAGCCACTCGTTTTCGTATTGAAGACATGCTACCAATTTGTGAAAAACTCGATGCAATCGGCTACTGGTCTATTGAATCATGGGGTGGAGCAACCTTTGATGCCTGTATTCGTTATTTGGGCGAAGACCCATGGGAAAGATTGCGTTTACTGAAAGCGGCAATGCCGAAAACGCCGCAACAAATGTTATTGCGCGGGCAGAATATTTTAGGCTATCGGCATTATGCCGATGATGTGGTGGAAAAATTTGTTGAACGTTGTGCCGTGAATGGTATTGACGTGTTTCGTATTTTTGATGCCATGAACGACATGAGAAACATCGAACACGCCGTTAAATCGGTCTTGATGACCGACGCACACGCACAAGGCACGATTTCTTATACCACTAGCCCTGTTCATACCATAGAAACATGGGTGAACCTTGCTAAACAAATTGAAGACATGGGCGCACATTCTATCTGTATCAAAGATATGGCTGGTTTGCTCAAACCTTACGAAGCCTTTGAATTGGTTAGTCGCTTGAAAAAAGCCACTAAACTGCCACTGCATTTACATTGCCATGCTACGACGGGCTTGAGTGTTGCCACTATTATTAAAGCCGCCGAAGCGGGTTTAGATCATGTGGACACGGCTATCTCTTCCATGAGTATGACTTACGGACACAGTGCAACTGAATCTATCGTAGCTAGCCTTGAAGGCACAGCCCATGCAACAGGACTGGATTTGGTTAAATTGGAAGAAATCGCCCATTATTTCCGTGATGTCCGAAAAAAATACGCCCAATTTGAAGGCAGTATGAAAGGTGTCGATGGACGCATTCTGATTGCGCAAGTACCTGGTGGTATGTTGACCAACATGGAAAGCCAATTGAAAGAGCAGGGCGCGAGCGATAAATATGACGAAGTGATGCACGAAATTCCGCGTGTTCGTGAGGACTTAGGTTTTATTCCCTTAGTCACGCCCACTTCACAAATTGTCGGTACGCAAGCGGTGATTAACGTCATGAATGGTGAGCGTTATAAAACCATCACCAAAGAAACCGCAGGTTTATTAAAAGGCGAATATGGTGCAACTCCTGCTCCCGTCAATGCTGAATTACAAGCACGCGTATTGAACGGTGGAACAGCGATTACTTGCCGTCCAGCCGATTTAATCGCACCTGAAATGGCTAAACTCATTGCCGAAGTGCAAGAAAAAGCCAAAGCAGAAGGCGTGAAACTGGCTGAGCATATTGAAGAAGATGCACTGATTAATGGAATGTTTGCTCAAGTCGGTTGGAAGTTTATTGTCAATCGCGGCAACCCTGCTGCGTTTGAAGCTGCACCTGACGCACAACCTGCCATCGCTACGCCGAATGCCAATAATAACGTAACAAATGCAATATCTGCTCCAACAACTGAAAGCTACATTGTTAATGTGGATGGTAGAAACTTCAATGTTGCAGTGAGCATGGGTAATGCGGCATTAACCATTCAGCCAGTCACAAATCCAATTGAAACAACAACGCCACCGCCTAGTGATGGTGCAGTGATTGAATCACCCATGGCGGGTAACATTCTAAAAGTATTGGTGAATGTCGGCAGTATTATTAATGCAGGTGATGTGGTCGTGATTATGGAAGCTATGAAAATGGAAACGGAAATACGCTCTAAATATGCAGGTATTGTAAGTAGCATCCACGTTAAAGAAGGTGGTGCGGTCGCTGGTGGCGATTTATTGATTTCGCTGTAACACTTTATTAAAGGGAATCTGCATGGAAAATCTAATTTCACTTTGGCACAGTACAGGACTTTATAATTTTACCAGTGGACAAGCATTTATGATGCTAGTCGGCTTTTTATTATTGTTTCTGGCGATTAAAAAAGGCTTTGAACCTTTGCTACTGTTGCCCATCGGATTTGGCGCGATACTCAGTAACATTCCTGTTGCAGGAATTGCCGAAGAAGGTGGGCTGTTGTCGTATCTTTACTTTGGTATCAAAGCAGGCATTTTCCCCTTACTCATTTTCATGGGCGTGGGGGCAATGACTGATTTTGGTCCCATGATTGCCAATCCTAAGACGCTGTTATTAGGTGCCGCGGCGCAATTTGGTATTTTCGCTTCGTTATTAGGAGCGTTAGCACTTAATATCATTCCAGGTTTGGAGTTCACCTTAAAAGATGCCGCCGCTATCGGTATTATCGGTGGAGCGGATGGTCCTACCGCTATTTATGTTGCATCAAAATTATCACCTGATTTACTCGGTGCAATTGCTGTTGCCGCGTATTCTTATATGGCATTAGTTCCGTTGATTCAACCGCCTATTATGCGAGCATTAACCACAGAAGATGAACGCAAAATCGAAATGCAACAATTGCGCGTGGTCAGCAAAACTGAAAAAATTGCTTTCCCGTTGATGTTATTGTTCTTGTCTATTTTGTTGCTACCCTCTGCTACTCCATTAATTGGCATGTTCGCGCTGGGTAACTTAATGAATGCCTGTGGTGTCGTTGAGCGGTTAAGCCAAACCGCACAAAATGAACTCATTAACATCGTCACTATTTTCTTAGGTTTAGCAGTCGGTTCAAAACTCAGTGCCGAAGCGTTTTTGCAAGTTAAAACCTTGGGTATTTTAGCGTTGGGCGCGTGTGCATTTGCTATTGGTACAGCAGCAGGTGTCATCATGGCAAAAATAATGAATCGCTTTAGTAGTACGCTGATTAATCCATTGATCGGTGCAGCAGGCGTTTCCGCCGTCCCAATGGCGGCGCGAGTCGCCAATAAAGTCGGCTTAGAAAGTAACCCGCACAATTTCTTATTGATGCACGCAATGGGTCCTAATGTGGCAGGTGTGATAGGTTCTGCGGTTGCAGCGGGTGTGTTGTTGAGTTTGATTAAATAAGAAACGGCAAGGGCAAACAAGTTTGCCCTTATACCGAGCCAATTTTCTGCTCTGCTTATTTCTTTTTACACATCTTGCCCAATATCTCACCACCGTCTAAGCAACCATCCTTGTCGATAATCATAACTTGCTGTAAACCATCTTCTAATACTAGTTTGACCTTGCCATCTTCAAGCTTATAGTCCTTCTCCACGGAAGTTTCCAAGCCTAGCACTCTCGTGATTATGTCAACTTTACCGTCAGATTTGAACTTGTATATTATCAGACCTGAACCGTTGGAGTATTCACCGTCTAAGCCATTGGAACAACTGATTAGCAACAGTGCGACCACCATAAAATAGTTGCGAAAATCTTTCATATATTGATCCTGTTGACTTGTTTCAATTTAATATCGTTGTTTAATCGCCTGTGCTAATTGATGCACTGCCATCGCGTATTTGTTGCTATTGTTATACTTCTTGATAACCTTGAAGTTAGGGTAAATTCGCCAGTATTCACTACCCCCCGAAGCACCGAGTTCAATCACTTCGGGATCATCTGAAGGTGGTGCAGGTTGCGTAACCACAGAATGTAATTGCCAGCCATGTTCAGAAAAATAATGTGCAACACTACCGACCGCATCATTAGGATGCCACAAATCTCGGTGACCGTTGTTATCAAAATCCACTGCTAATTTGCGAAAACTGCTGGGCATAAACTGCCCATAACCCATCGCACCAGCCCATGAACCTCTAGGTTCACGGGGTTCATAACCTTCTTCTTTTGCCATCAACAAAAAGTTTTCTAGCTCCTGTGTAAAATAGGGAGCGCGACGGTGGGTATCAAATGCTAATGTAGTTAAGGCATCAAAAATACAGGTTTTACCAAAATTTTTACCAAAAAAAGTTTCTACGCCAATAATGCCGACGATGTATTCAGGATCAACACCATAAGTTTGGCTAGCTTTTTCAATAGCGGCGGCATTATTGCGCCAGAAAGCGACACCATTATTGATATGGGCATCAGTTAAAAATTGACTGCGATATTTAGTCCAACTACCTGGTTTGGGTCTAAGCACAGGACCTGTATAAGGTTCGGGGCTTTCTAAACGAATCACATAATCTAAACGTTGCGCTTGTGAAAATAAGCCAATCAAATAGTCTTCTGAAAAACCGTGCGTTTGCACCATGTGTTTAATAAAAGTTTGTACTTCTGGATAATCCGCATAAGCTCCAGTTAAAACGTGCGTCGAATAATTATTATTGATTGTAGGATGTTGAATCAGCGGTTGCATAGGTTTTTTTGGTGGCACAATCACCGTTTGCTGGTAAGTATCATTGGGATAGTTACCCTGATAATCGACAGGATCGCTCGCACATCCCGTCATCAGTGTAACTAAAGAGAGGGGTAATAAATGTGTATAAGCAATGTTAGTCACGGTAATCCTCGTTAACAAAATAAAAAGTCAATCAGCAAATAACTTAAATAGCTATTTATTCACCAGTTACTGATAATTATAGCGATAATTACAGAAGATGAGTGTAATTTTGTAGCCTAAACAGATAGTGTTTTGATTAAAAATAAGTGCTAGTATGATAATTAGTAAATTGTAGCGTAGGCGTTGGCAATAATGTCCTACACTTGTTTGATAAGGCATGAACTCGAATAGGAGAGAAATATGAATTGGTATTTTGAGGTTCTTAAAAAGTACACAGTATTTAGTGGTCGAGCTAGCCGAAGCGAGTATTGGTATTTTGTTTTGTTTAATATCATCATTAGCCTATTGCTTGGGGGTATTGATTTTATGACTGGCACTCTTGATATGGATACGGGCATAGGTTTATTGAGCGGACTGTATTCACTGTTTGTTCTACTACCTATGTTGGCGGTGTCGGTTAGACGACTGCATGACACCGATCACAGTGGCTGGTGGTTTTTCATTCAGTTAATCCCCATCATTGGCGCGATTGTTTTTCTTATTTTTATGGTGCAAGACAGTCAGTCTGGTTCAAATGAATATGGTTCAAATCCAAAAAAGTAACATAATGATCTTATTTTGGTAGTGGCTAAATCTGTAGTGATAGCAGATAATTTCTATCATGATAGAAGAAAAAATAATCTACCGATGTTGGTC
>DFWO01000123.1:0-4433 GCA_002380945.1 Methylococcaceae bacterium UBA4132
GGAGATGTTGAACAGGTTCTAAGTTGGAATCAGGTACAAAACTTTATTAGCAAGTTAAGTGCTCTTGTTCCTAATCTAGCCGCACGTTTATCAACCGAAGCCGAATGGGAATATGCCTGTCGGGCAGGAACAACGACACCGTTTTCGTTTGGCGATAATATCACGTCTGAACAAGTCAATTATGATGGTAACTATCCATACGGTGATGGTGAAAAAGGGCTGTATCGTGAGAAAACCGTCCCTGTTAAATTGCTACCGCCCAATCCTTGGGGTTTGTATGAAATGCACGGCAATGTTTGGGAATGGTGTAACGATGTGTATGGTGACTATCCTGCTGAAGCCGTTACCAATCCTAAAGGCGCAACTGGTAGCACTGTCCGCGACGAAGGTCGTTTGCACACGCGCTCAGCTATCCGTAGCTACGGCGCGTTAGCTGGTCGTAGCATCAGCCTCGGCTTTCGTGTTGTAGTGTAGACAGCAAGGCAAGCTCGCGCCACCGACATGGACATGGACAGGCAAACGGTAGCGTAGCCCGTCAGTGGTGACGGTGCGAGCGGCTAGACTGAGCAGATTTTTTGTGATGAGTATGTCACATCAGTTCAAATCCAAACTTATTGTGCTTGTTAGCGAAAGTCAATAACAATGAATTCTGTTGAAAAACTAGCCCTCTCCTTATATCCTGAGTAAAAGATTTGGTTTTTATTTTCACTCTATAGGCAACAAGCATGACAAGTATTGAAAAATCGGATGTAGAAAATCATCTGCGACAGTTTATTGACCCAAATCACGGTTTGGATTTGGTGTCCGCAAAATCTGTGAAAGTCATCGTGATTGATGGGGCGACTGTGAGCGTTAAAGTGGAATTGGGTTATCCTGCCAAAAGTTATATCGACACGCTTAAAACTGACCTTGAAGAGCATCTTAAAAAGCTGGCAGGTGTTAATAATGTTAGCGTTGAAGTGACGGTAAAAATTGTCTCGCACGCAGTACAGCAAGCCTTAAAACCCAATCCCAATATTAAAAATATGATTGCGGTCGCATCGGGTAAAGGTGGTGTGGGTAAATCAACGACCGCTGTTAATTTGGCGTTGGCACTTGCCGCAGAAGGCGCGAATATCGGTATTTTGGATGCTGATATTTATGGTCCAAGTATTCCCACTATGTTAGGTTTATCGGGTTTGCCTGACAGCGAAGACAAAAAAACCATGATGCCTAAAGTAGCTTATGGCATTCAAACTATGTCGATAGGTTATTTGGTTGCTGAAGATCAAGCTATGATTTGGCGTGGTCCTATGGTGACAAATGCCTTGCAACAATTGCTCAGAGATACCAACTGGAAAGACCTTGATTATTTAATCATCGACTTACCACCAGGAACGGGCGACATTCAACTGACGCTTGCGCAACAAATCCCTGTCAGTGGCGCGGTCATTGTCACCACACCACAAGACATTGCGCTAATAGATGCACAACGTGGTTTGGGGATGTTTGCTAAGGTGAATGTGCCTGTACTGGGTATTGTGGAAAACATGAGCATACATATTTGTTCTGAATGCGGACACGAAGAAGCTATCTTCGGAACAGGCGGTGGTGCAGTGATGGCAGAAGCCAATCAAGCGGATTTTTTGGGTGCATTACCGTTGGAGTTAGCTATTCGTTTAAACGCCGATTCAGGTAAACCCACGGTTGTTGCTGATCCAGACAGCCGTGCCGCACAGATTTATCGACAAATCGCCCGCAAAACGGCTGCCAAATTGGCTTTAAAGGCTAAAGATTTCAGTAGTAAATTTCCTAATATTGTCGTGCAGGCTAACTAGGAGTCGGAGTAAAAACCAAAGTTTGTACTCCAGAAAGTTAAGTAGTCATGTAAAAGCTATCAGGCGTTTCAGTTTAGGTAGGCGCGAATTAATTCGCGTCTACTTATGTTAAAATTTATATTTTTAACAATTAGGCTGAATAACAAACCTCATGAGCATTAAATCGGATAAATGGATACGCCGTATGGCGGAACAACACGGCATGATTGAACCGTTTGAAAGCGAACAAGTGCGCGAATCAGCACAAGGTAAAGTGATTTCTTACGGAACATCCAGTTATGGCTATGATGTGCGTTGTTCAGACGAGTTTAAAATTTTCACTAATATCAACTCTGCTATCGTTGATCCCAAGAGCTTTGATCCCAGCAGTTTTGTTGATGTGAAATCTGATGTGTGTATCATCCCGCCCAACTCGTTCGCCTTAGCGAGGACGGTAGAATATTTCCGTATTCCGCGTGATGTCCTCACAGTTTGCTTAGGAAAATCAACGTATGCACGTTGCGGCATCATTGTGAATGTCACACCTTTAGAACCCGAATGGGAAGGTCACGTTACGCTGGAGTTTTCTAATACCACCACGTTACCTGCAAAAATCTATGCCAATGAAGGCGTGGCGCAAATGCTGTTTTTTGGCAGTGATGAAGTGTGCGAAACGTCTTATAAAGACCGTGGCGGTAAATATCAGGGTCAAACAGGTGTGACATTACCTAAAGCCTAGCGGGTTAGACCTTTCAGGTTTTTAAAGCCTGAAAGGTTTGTCGGCTAAACCGAAATTGCGGCGGCTATTGCAGGGCGTGGTTCATAACCGATAATCTCGAAATCTTCAAACTGATAATCAAAGATAGAATCGGGTTTACGCTTCATCACTAATCTAGGTAATGGGCGCGGCGGGCGAGTCAGTTGTAGTTTGGCTTGCTCTAGGTGATTGTTATACAGGTGTAAATCACCGAAGCTATGTACGATGTCACCTGCCGCTAAATCACATTGTTGCGCGACGATATGGGTTAAAAAGGCGAGTGATGCCATGTTGTACGGTACGCCTAAAAAACAATCGGCGGAGCGTTGCGTGAGCATACAACTGAGTTTGCCATTAGCAACCCAGAATTGATACATGACGTGACAAGGAGCGAGTGCCATTTTGCCATCGGCGATGTTTTCAGCAGCCGTTTTACGTTCATCGGGTAAATAGCTAACGTGCCATGCGTTAATAATATGACGACGACTGTTAGGATTGGCGCGTATACCAGCTATTAATTCTGCAACTTGGTCAATCACTTGACCGTTTTCACCGCGCCATGCTCGCCATTGTGCGCCATAAATAGGACCTAAATCACCTGACGGTGTTGCCCATTCATCCCAAATTGTTACGCCGTGTTCATTGAGATAACGCGTATTGGTACCACCTTGTAAAAACCACAGCAGTTCATGCAGAATGGATTTAATGTGCAGTTTTTTGGTGGTCAGTAACGGAAAGCCCATACTTAAATCATGACGATACATCCGCCCAAAGACGGATAATGTCCCTGTACCTGTACGGTCGCCTTTTTGTACGCCGTTAATGAGGATGTCGTTTAATAGGGTGAGATAGTGTGCTGCCATTACGCTTACTCAGTTGCTTTGGGGTGATAGGCAAAATACACTAGCAAGCCACCGATGATAATCATAGGCGTGGACAGTATTTGTCCCATTGTCAGCCAATCAAGTGCAAGATAGCCTAGATGTGCATCGGGCATACGGAAAAATTCAACAAAAAGGCGGAAGCAACCATATAACAATACAGCTAAACCTGTTGCCGCCATTGTGGGTCTAGGTTTGCTGGTATAAATCCACAGGATAACGAACAATACGAGACCTTCTAAAAAGGCTTCATAGAGTTGAGACGGATGCCGTGCTAATGGACCACCTGTGGGAAATACCATTGCCCACGGTACATCAGTAGGTCTGCCCCATAATTCAGAGTTAATAAAGTTGCCTAGTCTACCCGCGCCTAAACCAATCGGTGCAAGCGGGGCAATAATGTCAGTGAGTTGTAATACGGTGCAGTTTTGTTTTTTCGCAAACCACCACATGGCAACAAACACGCCGAGCATTCCGCCATGAAACGACATACCACCTTGCCAGATTTTGAACAGTATCAGCGGATTGTCGATAAATACACTGAAATTATAAAACAGAATGTAGCCTAAACGTCCTCCGACAATGACACCTAACGCACCGTAGGTAACGAGGTCTTCAATGGCTTCGGGTTTAATGACTGACCACGGTTGTGTGGCACGGCGTTGTCCTAATATCCAGACGGCAGCAAATCCTATTAGGTACATGATGCCATACCAGTGAATTTTGACAGGACCTAGGGCGATAAGAACGGGATCAATGTTGGGGTAACTTAGCATGGTTTTTTAATTAATCCTTAAGAGTAGTTTGTTCAGCTTCATCGGGCGGCACGGTGATATGGCGTTTATGCAGGTAGCTTGTCAGCATTCTAAAACCAATCAGCAATGCAAATACGCCGACAATGACCATCATTACTTGCTGGATGCGAGACACAAGCAGGTCTTCACCATGCGGCACTTGCCCAACCAAACCACCAAATACATAACCGATATTTGAAAAAGC
>DFWO01000123.1:4748-5411 GCA_002380945.1 Methylococcaceae bacterium UBA4132
CTCATGCCGATGACGATACTGCTGATATTGCGTATGCCGTACATAAAACGATACGCGAGAATAAAACCAACAGCGTGTCTTTCTAGCCAAGCAACTGCACGTTTTTCACCCGCTTGCAGTTTAGGATGACGTTTTAATAACTGTTCGCCATAACCACGCCCTAACCAAAAACACACTTGATCGCCTAGCAAACTGCCTAAGCCGACTGCAATAATCAGTCCATACATATTGAGATAACCCTGTTGTGCAGCGATGCCTGCAAAAATAACAAAGGTTTCGCCTTCTAAAGCTGCCCAGATAAAGGCAACTAGGTAAATCCAGTTGCCGTAATTTTGAATTAGTTCGTTTATTTCATTCATAACAGTGTTTTTGCATAGTGTTGTTGCTAAGTGAGGAGTGTGGTGTGTACGCCGATAGCAACAAGCGAATTTATAGACAGCCTTTCATGGCTACGCCAATGTCAGTGGGTGAACTGACCACTTCAATGCCTGCCGCTTTAAGAGCTGCCACTTTACCCGCTGCTGTACCTTTGCCACCTGTAACTATCGCACCCGCGTGTCCCATGCGTTTACCCGCTGGTGCAGTTTGTCCTGCAATATAGGCTACCACAGGTTTTGTGACATGGGCTTTAATATACTCTGCCGCATCTTCTTCTTCACCGCC
>DFWO01000123.1:5676-6649 GCA_002380945.1 Methylococcaceae bacterium UBA4132
CTGAGTACATCGACAAAATTCATGCCGTGAATGGGGTCGCCGCCGATGCCGACGCAAGTGCTTTGCCCTAGACCTTGTTGGGTGGTTTGATGTACGGATTCGTAAGTGAGCGTGCCGGAACGCGATACGATGCCAATACAACCCGCTGTATGAATTTTAGCGGGCATGATGCCGATTTTGCATTCATCAGGGGTGATAACACCAGGGCAGTTAGGACCTATGAGTAATGCGCGTGTGCCTGCCATTGCTGCTTTAACGCGCAACATTTGTAAAGTCGGTATGCCTTCGGTAATACAGACGATGAGTTTTATGCCCGCATCAACGGCTTCTAAAATCGCATCGGCGGCATAAAATGGCGGTACATAAATAACGCTGGCAGTCGCGCCTGTCGTTGTGACGGCATCTTGCACGGTGTTGAATACAGGTAAGCCTAAATGAGTTTCACCGCCACGTTCTGGCGTTACACCGCCGACTAATTTTGTGCCGTAGGCGAGGGCTTGTTGGGAATGAAATGTGCCTTGTTTACCCGTGAAACCTTGGCAAATCACTTTGGTGTCTTTGTTAATTAAAATGCTCATGCTGTTGCCTTTGCTAGTGCGACTACTTGTTCTGCGGCGTGGTTCAAGTCTTCTGATGCGTATAAATTAAGCCCTGTGTTAGTCAGTAGAGCTCTACCTTGTTCGACATTGGTGCCTTCTAAGCGTACCACCACGGGAACGGCAACGTGAACTTGTTCGATGGCGGCTAGTATACCTTTGGCAATGACATCACACTGCACAATGCCACCGAAAATATTGACCAGCACGGCTTTAACGCTACCATCTGACAGAATTAATTTAAAGGCTTCGCAGACTTTTTCAACGTTTGTACCACCGCCGACATCAAGAAAGTTGGCAGGCAGACCGCCTTTGAGTTTAACTAAGTCCATTGTTGCCATTGCCAAACCAGCACCGTTGACCATGCAGCCGATGTT
>DFWO01000123.1:6864-11203 GCA_002380945.1 Methylococcaceae bacterium UBA4132
GTTGACCATGCAGCCGATGTTGCCTTCCAAGGTGATGTAATTTAAGCCGAATTGTTGCGCTTCGTTTTCTTTGTCATCTTCCTGGCTGGGGTCTTTCATTGCCAAAATATCAGGGTGTAAGGCGAGGGCATTATCATCAAAATTAATTTTGGCATCCAGTGCTAATAAATCGCCGCTGTCCGTTTCAATCAATGGGTTGATTTCGATTTGTGTGGCATCTTTGGCGAGAAATAAGTTGTACATGCCGTGCATGATTTTTTCCAGGGCTTTGATTTGCTGTCCTTTCAGTCCTAGCGTGTATGCAACTTTACGGCAGGAATAGCTTTGCAACCCTGCGGCTGGATGGACAGGCACGGAAATGATTTTTTCAGGCGTGTCATGTGCAACGGCTTCAATGTCCATACCGCCAGCGGCGGAGGCGATAAACATCACCCGTTCCGTGGCGCGGTCAAGAATTAAACTCAGGTATAACTCGCGCTTAATGGGGTAAATTTTTTCGATTAACAACGAGTTGATCGGTAAGCCCTGGCTGTCAGTTTGTATCGTTACCAATCGTTTGCCGAGTAATTCACGACTAAATTCCACTACGTCCGCTAAACTTTTGGCAAGTTTTACACCGCCTACTTTACCTCTGCCGCCTGCGTGAACTTGTGCTTTAACAACCCAACCTTCGCCATTTAATGTTCGTGCGACTTGTTCTGCACTTTCTGGCGTGGTAGCCGTGTTGCCTTCGGGAATGGGAATGGCGTATTGTTGAAACAGTTGTTTAGCTTGGTACTCGTGGATATTCATTTACAACTCCTGATTAGCTAGTGGATTCCAGCGTTATGTTCTTATGTGTTTACATTGATGCTATGATTAATAACTTATTTATCCAATATTCTAACGAAGTCCCCGCAAAACGCTATCCCTAACGCATTGATGACTGAAAATACTTCTGAAACTATTTATCCTTGTCCGCTTTCCAAAGGGTATGGTATTCCTGCACAGCAGGCTTGGCTGTTGCTAAAAGTTTTTTTAGGTTATCGCCTGACGCTGGCCAGTTTATTCATTATCTTGTTTTACACGCAGAAAGGTTCTGCACTGCTCAGTATTCATCATAGTCCTTTATTTACCTACAGTAGCCAAAGTTATTTAGTCCTATCTGTTATATCAGGTGTCTGTATTTTTTGGAAACTGACGCGTTATACCATACAAGCGCAGTTGTTGATTGTCACCGATATTCTCATTTTGACTCTGATTATGCACGCTTATGGCGGTGTTACCAGTGGCATCGGTATTCTGCTAGCGGTGTCTATAGCCTCGGGCGGATTATTAATTGGTGGACGTTGTGCCATGTTTTTTGCCGCCTTGGCAAGTCTAGCTGTGTTGGCTGAACAGCTTTATGCGGATTACATGAACAGTTTTGAAATTAACCCCTATGCTTATGTGTATGCAGGTATGTTAGGGGCTTCATTTTTTACGATTTCATTGCTGTCCTTCGTGTTGGCAAAACGCAGTGAGCAAATGCTACAGATTGCTGACGAACAAAAACAGGCTATCTCTAATCTGGAAGAGCTTAATCAGTATATTATTCAGCATTTGCAATCAGGCATTATTATCACTAATCAGCAACAAGTGATTCTTATGGCGAATGAAGCCGTATTACGATTAACCAATTTAACCGTGTTGCCTACTAAGCTTGGTGATATTTCTGAGTATTTACAGGGCGGCTTTCAAGCGTGGTTAGCTAATAATGAGCAGAATCTGTTAGTGCTACATGTGTTGAATCAGTCCGATATTCATGTGCGTTTCATGCTATTGCCGACCCGCTATCAAGTGTTTTATATGATTATTATTGAAGACAGTTCACTTTATAATCAACGTTTACAGCAAAGTAAATTAGCCTCATTAGGACGCTTAACTGCAAGTATTGCGCATGAAATACGCAATCCACTCAGTGCCATTAATCATTCGGCGCAGTTACTGTCAGAAAGCCCAGATTTATTGGCTCAAGATGTGCGCTTAACCCATATTATTCAAACCAATGTCTCGCGTGTTAATCATATCATTGAAGATATTTTACAGCTGTCTCGACGTAAGGATTCAAGGCGAGAAAAGATCGAGTTAAACGCATGGTTAGCGGATTACTTAAACAATTTTACACTTGAACAGGCACTGCGTGCTGATAGTTTTCAGTTAATAGCCACGCCAGAGCCACTGTTTGTTTGTATTGACCCCAATCATTTAAAACAGATTATGAATAATCTATGCCAGAACGCATTGAACTATGGTCAGCCAGACCGAGGTGCTATCACAGTACAGACAGTGACCTTAAAACAGGCATCTTGTATTGATGTAATAGATAATGGTGCGGGAATAAGTCGTGAAAATCTAAGCCATCTTTTTGAGCCGTTTTTTACGACATCGACCAGCGGAACGGGCTTAGGGCTTTATATCTCAAGAGAATTAGCTGAGCTTAATCAGGCAAAATTGATTTATTATGTGACTGCCGAACATAAAAGTTGTTTTCGGCTGTGTTTATTTAATGCTGACTACACCCTAATTGAAATATGAGAAAACCACTGGTACTGATTGTAGATGACGAACCCGATATTCGTGAACTGTTGGAAATCACGCTTAATCGAATGGATATTGACACTCGTTGTGCTGAAAACATCAATCGCGCCAAAACGTTATTGCTAGAAGAATCGTTTGATCTTTGTCTAACGGACATGAAATTGCCAGACGGTAATGGTTTGGAGTTGGTTGATTTAATACAGGCGATGCCTACTTCTATGCCGATTGCTGTTATTACCGCACACGGCAATATGGACACTGCCATTTTAGCGATGAAAAAAGGTGCGTTCGATTTTATCTCTAAACCTGTTGATTTGTTAGCATTACGACAACTGATTAATAGTGCGTTAAAAACTGTCGAACCTAATATGACTAAAGACCGTCGTACTCGCAATGTCTTGTTAGGCGATTCGGTAGTGATGCGTGATATTCGCTCAAAAATAAATAAACTGGCTCTTAGTCAAGCCCCGATTTATATCAGCGGTGAATCAGGTTCAGGTAAAGAATTAGTTGCCAAGTTAATTCACCGCCAAAGTGCGCGATCTGCCAATCCATTTGTCGCGATTAATTGTGGAGCTATTCCGTTAGAACTCATGGAAAGCGAATTTTTTGGGCATAAAAAAGGCAGTTTTACAGGCGCGTCTTCTGATAAACAAGGTTTGTTTCAAGCGGCAGAGGGCGGCACATTATTTCTTGATGAAGTGGCTGATTTGCCTTTGTCGCTACAAGTTAAATTACTGCGTGCCTTACAAGAGAAAAAAATCCGCCCAGTCGGTGATAGTCGAGAAATTCCCGTTGATATTCGCTTACTTAGTGCAACGCATCAAAACCTCAATGACATGGTGTTAGTGGGTACTTTTAGACAAGATTTATATTATCGTATCAATGTGATTGATTTACACGTCCCAGCCCTGCGTGAACGATATGAAGACTTACCCGAACTCATAGATCATATTTTAGCGAAGTTGATGGGGACGAATGCAGCAAATAAACCAACATTATCCAATACCGCGTTAGTGGCACTGCAACGCTATGATTTTCCAGGTAATGTGCGTGAACTTGAAAATATTCTGGAAAGAGCCTTGGCACTTTATGAGGGCAACCGTATAGAGTTAAAAGATTTAAATTTACCGATGAATGTCGCTATGAATAGCTACAATAAAAGTACAAATCATGTTTCGGATAGTAGAGCTTGCCCAGCATTTGATCCAGCCGAAGGTTCGTTAGAGAGCTATCTGGAAAGAATAGAGCGGGATATGCTTACTCGCGCCTTGGAAGAGAATAAATGGAACAAGACAGCCGCCGCTAAACAACTGGGACTGTCTTTTAGATCATTCCGTTATCGACTGAAGCGACTTAACTTGGATGGCAAGGACTAAGAGTCAAACTTTATATTGTTTCATTGCCTCAAGTTTGGCAATAGCAACTTTTATGGCGGCTTCAATCTCGGCATTCAGTTCATTATTTTTATACACTTTTTCTAGCAATCCTTCGCTAACCAATGCGTCTTTTATCCAGCGTTTGGTAAATCTATAATTATTGTATATCGTAGCAATGTCACCTGTTTTAGGGTCTTTCAAACCTTTTTTGGTCGCTACTGGTTTTTTAATATCAGTTGATTTAACGGTTTTTGGTACTGCGGTTTTGAGTGTTTTTGGTGGTTCTTTTTCAGGAATGGGCTCAGCCGATGAATCTTGTACGGGTGATACCTGTTTTTCAGGTTCTGCCGTGGGCGTTATTGATTTAGCTATTGCCTTGTTGTCATTGATGATGACATAAA
>DFWO01000199.1 GCA_002380945.1 Methylococcaceae bacterium UBA4132
GTGAGCTTGTCGAACAGTCGAAGAGCTAATTGTAAGCCGTTCATGCCATTCGACAAACTCATGACAGGGTTCGATAGACTCACCAAGAATGGCTTAAAAATGTGTAGATACCTATGTTCTAAAAGGGTGGGGGCAATCACTGTGTTTTCACGATATTACATTTTGTTAATAGCGTTGCGCTACTTGCTTCGCCATCTCTAACCGCCATATATCTATGAATGGTGAAATAGCCAATGCCTTGCTTGGGGAAAATCGAATACATTTGAACGGTATTCTTTTCATTGGGGGCAGAAACCATAGTAATTTGTTCAGTCGTCTGCACAATAATTTTGAAGGTGACAGAGTCTTTAATGCCTAGTTGCTTTGCGGCAGCGGCAGGTTCATAGTGGGCAGTCACTGATTGCGGCTTTGCATCATCGAAAATAAATCTAGGCGTGACACCAGCAAAACCATCTTGTTCTTCTTGAAATTCACCTTCATAAAAATCAGTGCGCGTTCCGTTCGGTTCGTTACAAGTGATGGTCATCACGGTACGAGCCTGCGCTGAATAGCACGCGACAGTGAGAAAAATTGCGGTAGCAGTGTGTAGAGTGATTTTTTTTAGTTCTAACATAGTTCGTTTACAGAAGTTGTATGTGGTGTAGCGATGGGCGTTATGCAAACAACCCAATGAGCTTAAGTCCATTAAACTTAATGGTTTGTGAGTGTAATGTGCTTGTTAAATAAAGCAATCTATTTTTTCTGTGGTAGCGTCTGCCACACGACAAACAACATTATGTTTCATGGTAAAGTAGCCACAGTTTTTTACTGCGGATTAAGCAGTGTTGTTGCTGGCGCTATGCGGCATTTTTTTAATGGTAATGGTTAATAATGAACGAAGAATTCGATTACGAATACGAATATGATGAAAACGGCGAGATTGTGTATTACGCCGTCCGTCCTAATAAGACGCAGATAAAAAAGGAGATAGCAACTCTTTTTGCCTTGGGTGAGGAAATGTCAGCATTGTCGGCAACGCATATAAAAAGCCTTGAATTGCCTGATAATATTGATAAAGCAGTCAATGAAGTGGCGCGAATGCCACACACAGGTGCGCGAAAACGCCTATTAAAATACATAGCAGGACAACTACATAAAATTGATGCCACACCCTTTATAGAAAAGGTGGCGCGAATAAAAAATACCAGTGCGCACGCAGTCAGAGAACACCACATGGCAGAACAATGGCGCGATAGACTTATTGGAGAAGGTAATGAGGCATTAACCGAGTTTCTTGATGAATATAGTCATGCTGATAGGCAACAACTCAGGCAGTTAATGCGTAATGCACAAAAAGAAGCCGAATTAGCTAAACCACCAAAATCCTCACGTTTGTTATACCGTTATCTTAAAAGCTTTTTGGCTGATGATTATGAAGAGGAAAAAGCAGCGGCGTTGGTCGATGATGCGGAGCTTGAGGATGACTTGGACGACGAAGATTATGAGGAGTTTGACGATGAAGACGACGAGTTTGAGGACGAACTAGACGACGAAGAGGATTATTAGTCAGGTAAGAGACGCGATTTGCGCGTCTCTCATCCGTTTATTTTTATTTTTCAGGCAATTGTAAGTCCGCTGTTAAATTCCAAGCGGTAAAAGGAAACGGTAGCGTTTCCGTGCAGAATGTTAAGTACAGCATGATGTGATAAGTGTAGACAGAAAGGCTACGTCCAAAGCTGAGTATGTGCTGATTCGCTTTGCCTGTCAGCAATACAAACGCAACTTGAAAAAAAGTCACTGCCCAAATCAATAATCTAACTAAGCTGGCAATTGCCGCAAACACCAGCATAAAGAAAAACCGCTTCCAAATACCAATATCAGCTAAGTTGTAAGAAATTTGTTCGTCCATCGTATTATTAACCTCGGTTCATAATATCGCGCAAATCAAGTGCTGCCGCATTGGCTCGCGCTATGTAATTTGCCATAGATAATGAGTAGTTAGCAAACAGCCCATAGCCATCACCGTTTAAAACCATTGGACTTAAAATCGGTGTTAAGGCATTTTCTAAGGCTTTAATCATAATATCAACGGTACGCATGGCACGTTTATCAAGCAGAATATCTTTAAAGTCGTGTTTTACCGCTCTAAGAATATGTAATAACGCCCAGCTTGCACCGCGTGCCTCATAAAAAACGTCGTCGATTTCTAACCAAGACACTTTGGCTACGGGTGCGCCTTGTTTTTCCGCCTCTTCTTGCTCAAGTTTAGTTAAACCAGGTCCAAAATTAGCACCCGAACTGTTCGCGGCTAAGCGTGTTGATAAACCACCTAAACGTTTAATGACCACCTCGGTGTATTGCCATAAGTTATCGGCTCTGGAATAGAATTGCGCTTGTTTAACGTTGCCACCGTATTTTTGTAGCCGCGACATATATTTGTGTAAGGCTTCAATGCCTTTTTCATATTCGGCTTCGGTTGATGGTAATGCCCAAGAATCGTTTTCGTAGTAAAAATAAGGTTCAGCTATCGCTAAATCAGGGTCTTCAGCAGATTGCGATTGATCTCTGGCAAAATGGTTTCTTAATGCCGAAGTGGCATCACGCAACATCACCAGCGCACCGTATTCCCAATTAGAAATGTTATCTAATAACACGCCTGGAGGCGCAACGTCATTGGTGATATAACCACCGCTTTTATGCAGTAGTAATTCAGCAATATGGGCTAAAGTATTGGTGTACACATAGCCAATGGGCATATTGGTAGTATCGGTTTCTTTTGCCCGTTCTTGCGCTGCATCTAAGATATTGAACTGATCTGGTTCTCGTCCCCACCACGCACCTAATAAAGTCAGAACAAATACAACAATGAGGGCAAAAACACCAAAGCCCCAGAGTATGCCTTTAGATTTTGAGTCGTCGTACAGTGTATCGCTTGCCGCCATTTCCAGTATCCTGTAGGAGAAATATTGTTTGCGTGAGAAAACAGATAGCTTTAAATAAAAATAATTCACATGGTAGCAGGTTTTTTGCTTTTTTGCTTATCCAGCAAGCGATGAACTACGCTTTAATTAAGACAGACTACCAAATTTTTTCCCACCATTGATTACCTGCATCATCTGTTTTAGGTATGTCATAGAAATTCATTAATCCGCTCCAAAGTTGAAACCACCGTTTTTCGAGCGATCGGCTTCAGCTATGATATTTTGAGTTATGATAAGCTAGAAATCTGAAAAAAAGGAGAGCTTATTCATTATGGAAGTCATAAGGTTTATAAAATCCAATACCACAAGTATTTGTGACGAAATATCGTTACTAAGGTGTTAAAAGATGATACGGGCTTGAAAGTTCGTGAATTGACTAGGCAGAGCTACGAAACTTTTAAGGTAGAACTTGCTTAAGGCAGTTTGCCGAGCATCCAAAAAATAAAAGGTAGTAGTAAAAATCAAAGTGATAAGGCTAAGCTATATTTTCTGATAAAGAGATGCTTGACCCGGACATGGCATTCATCGGGCTTTGAAAAAGACAGGGTTTTGCGGGCATGGCGAGATGGGCATTGGCGAAGCGTGTTGTTCCCTCGTTTGACATGATTGGTTTGTCCAGAGGCTTTACCGATGCCACGATGCGTTTCTTTGGGGGAAGACTTTTTGATAAGCCGC
>DFWO01000182.1:0-4641 GCA_002380945.1 Methylococcaceae bacterium UBA4132
GGTCTTCCCTATATTTCTTGTATGACTGACCCAACTATGGGCGGCGTATCTGCCAGTTTAGCCATGTTAGGTGATATTAATGTTGCTGAACCCAATGCCTTAATTGGCTTTGCAGGTCCTCGTGTGATTGAACAAACCGTGCGAGAAAAATTACCCGAAGGTTTTCAACGTAGTGAGTTTTTACAAGAACATGGTGCGATTGATATGATTATCGACCGTCGGGAAATGCGCGATAAAATTTCTAGCATCTTAGCTATGTTGATGGCAAGTAAAACGCCTAGCACTGAAGCCGAATTAACAACTATTGCAGTGGAAAATGTGGCATTACTTTCTGAACCAACAGCATAACGCTAGTCCAGCATTACTCCACTCATGATGCACTTTGAATCGTTACAGGACTGGCTAGCATGGCAAGAAAGCCTACATCCCCTAACGATAGACTTAGGATTGGAACGGGTAGCTAAGGTTTTTCATGATCTTAATCCCAATTACCGTAAGCCACCTACGATTACCGTTGCAGGTACCAATGGCAAAGGCTCTTGTATTGCCACGCTTGAAGCCATTTACCTTGCGGCAGGTTATCGTGTGGGTGCTTACACATCGCCTCATATTATAAAATACAACGAACGTATTAAAATAGACGGCATTCCCGTCTGTGATGAGTTGATTTGTGAGGCATTTGCTAAAATAGACGCAGTGCGTGGTGATACTTCACTCAGCTATTTTGAATTTGGTACGCTTGCCGCGCTTGAATTATTTGCTCAGGCAAATGTCGATGTGCAACTGCTTGAAGTTGGTTTAGGGGGCAGACTCGATGCCGTCAATATGATAGACCCCGATATTGCTTTAATCAGTAGTATCGGTATCGACCATGTTGATTGGTTAGGCAAAACTCGTGAGGCGATAGGACGAGAAAAAGCAGGTATTTTTCGTAGCAATACCCCAGCCGTGATAGGTGATGTAGACCCGCCAGAATCATTACGACAAAGTGCGCTAGAAAAAAACACCCCCCTTTATTGTATCGGTCAGGATTTCGACTATAAAAAACACGCGACAGCGTGGGATTGGTGGTCTGGTAATCGCTACCTTCATTTACCGAATCCGACCTTAAAAGGCGAGCATCAATATCGTAACGCCGCGTCAGTTATTTTTGCTGTGACCGCTTTAGCGAATCGTTTACCCATCAACGAAACATCTATACGGCAAGGTCTTACCAATGTGCAGTTATCAGGACGATTTCAACTCATTGACGGTGAAGTTCCCGTCTTATTAGATGTAGGACATAACCCAGAAGCGGTGAAAACTCTAGTTGATTATCTAAGCACCACCTTTCCTGAAAAACGCATACATGCTATTTTTTCAATGATGAAAGACAAGGACATAGCAGGCGTTCTTAATATTATGAATCCTGTTATTCACGATTGGTTTTTTGCCCCATTGACTAATCCTAGAGCGGCAACAGAATCCATGATGCGTATAATTTTTTCACAAAGCCCGATCACTCATGTATCCTTTGGCTTTACTGATTTTATAAGTGCATATCAGGTGGCAAAAAGCCAGTCACAACAAGGTGATCTACTGTTGGTTTTCGGATCCTTTCTTTTGGTGTCCGATTGTTTAATAAATTTGAAAAAAAGTGAGTTGACAAAATGAATCCAGAGTTAAAACAACGATTGATTGGTGCTGCAGTCGTTACGGCACTAGCAACTATCTTTATTCCCATGCTATTTGATGACCCTGTTGATACTAGCGAAAAAACCGTTAGTGCGCTACCTATTCCGCCTGCACCCATCAAATCAGCAGAAGTATCAGCAAACAAATTGCCAACACCCGCGAATAAAGCCATCAAAAAGCCTAACGTAACGGCTGAAGCACCCAGTGATACCGAAGACGATCCTACTGAACCTGTCGTAGATGGTGAAATAGCCGATGATGCTGACGCTGAGGCAAGTGCTGACGTAGCAACACCTGCTCCCCAAGCAAGTGCTGAAACAGAACAAGTAGCAAATGAACCAGAAGGCGAAGTACCTGCTGAATCCTTAGATACTGGCATTGTTGCGGAGGCAAAACCACCTGTAAAAAAACCAGAAAAGTTTGTAGAGCCTGATGTGGAAGTGAAAATTAAACCACCACTCAAGAAAACAGACGCTAATACGCCTGAACTTCTGCCTACAATGAAACCAGCTGAAGTTGTCAGCACGGTCAAGCCCCCCGTCAAGAAAATAGAAGCGAGTCCTGCTAAACCATTACCCATCGCAAAACCTGTTAGCCCTGTTCACGCTACAACCAGTACACCTGAGAAACCAGCTAAAAATCCAGAATTAGTCCGCTGGACTATTCATGCAGGTAGTTTTGGTCAAAAAGAAAATGCCACTACGCTACAAAAAACCCTGCGTGAACAAGGCATACCTGTCACTATAGAAACCATTCAATCTGCCAAAGGACCTATGTATCGACTTAAAATAGGTCCTGAACTGGATAAAAAGAAAGCCGCTGCTAATAAAGCAAAGCTGGATAAACAAGGTGTAAATAACGTGATGATCGCTGAATAAGCACAAACTTACTGTAGAGACGCATACCTATCGCGTCTCTACAGCACTGATTTAAGTCAACCATCGCTTCCAAACATATTCCATCAGTGTGTCGAGATACAATTATCATCGCTAACAATTTTTATAATCAGGTCAAAATATAATGTGTGGTATTGCCGCTATCGTTTCACATCAAGCTGTTAATCAAGATTTATATGATGCACTAACAGTCTTACAACATCGGGGACAAGATGCCGCTGGTATCGTAACCTGTGAGCGTGGACGCTTACATTTGCGCAAAGACAACGGTTTAGCGCGAGATGTGTTTACCAACGCCCAAATGCTAAAGTTAAAAGGCAATATGGGTATCGCTCATGTGCGTTATCCAACCGCAGGCTGTACCAGCTCAGCGGAAGCACAGCCTTTCTACGTCAACTCCCCTTTTGGATTAACACTGGCGCATAACGGCAACTTAACCAACACCGCCGAACTCAAAAAAGCCCTGTTCATCGAAGACCAACGCCATCTCAACACCGACTCCGATTCCGAAGTCTTATTAAACGTATTCGCCCACGAATTACAAAGTCTGGGAAAACTACGCATCACTGTTGACGATGTTTTTCAAGCCGTCTCAGGCGTACATCGCCGCTGTCGGGGCGCGTATGCCGTCGTCATCATGATTGCAGGTTTTGGCATTCTGGGTTTTAGAGATCCTAATGGCATACGCCCTATTATCTACGGCGAACGCAAAAGCGAAGAAGGCACAGAATTCATGATAGCCTCCGAAAGCGTCGCGCTGGACGTATTGGATTTTGACGTGGTTCGCGACATCGCTCCAGGTGAAGCCATCTTCATCGAAGCCAGTGGCGAATTCCACACCAAACAATGCGCCGAAAAAATCGACCATTGTCCTTGTATTTTTGAATACGTTTATTTTGCTCGTCCTGATTCCATTATTGATGACATCTCCGTTTATAAAGCCCGCTTGCGTATGGGCGACAAACTCGCCGAAAAAGTGCTGCGTGAATGGCCAGACCACGATATTGATGTCGTTATTCCTATTCCCGATACCAGCCGTACCGCCGCGCTACAAATGGCAAACAAACTAAACGTAAAATTCAGCGAAGGCTTCATGAAAAATCGCTACATAGGGCGTACTTTTATCATGCCTGGTCAGAAAATGCGTGAAAAATCTGTGCGTCAGAAACTCAACGCCATCGGCTTAGAATTTGAAGGTAAAAATGTCCTGCTGGTTGATGATTCTGTAGTCAGAGGCACGACCTCCGCACAAATCATTCAAATGGCACGCGATGCAGGCGCGAAAAAAGTGTACTTTGCTTCAGCCGCGCCTCCAGTACGTTTCCCTAATGTTTACGGTATTGATATGCCCGCCGCGCATGAACTCATTGCTCACAACCGCACAGAAGAAGAAGTATGCGTTGAAATAGGCGCGGATAAACTCATTTATCAAGACCTAGATGACCTTATCGCCGCCGTACAAAAAGGCAATCCCAGCATCAAGCATTTTGACACCTCCTGTTTCAGTCAAGAATATATTACAGGTGACGTAGATGATGCCTATCTGGATAAAATAGAAGCACTGCGCAATGATACCGCCCAAGCTGAACGCAACTCAGGAACATTCATCATAGAAATGCAAAATAACGCCTAAACATTTACAAGCAATAATTACTGTGTGTGTGCCATAGCAAAAAAATTGCAAATCAAGTAGAATAGAAAATACTAAAGGGGGCGACATGGCTTCGACGTGGATAGCAAAACCTTAAGTGCATACCGAGGACTGTATACCTCGTAAATCCTACAGAAACTAAGTATTCGCAAATGACGAAAACTACTCAATGGCTTTAGCTGCTTAAAAACAGCACCATTCCTTTGACCATCTGTGCTTATGCGGGTGGAGTTCTTCGGAACGCTCAGAGGTCATTTACATAAGATCGTGTTGAAACCTGTCCGGTGTGGATGCACAAAAACTTTACGGAATCGCTGATAACTCTCTTGGCTCGACGGGTGGTTATCGGTTAAATACAAAGTGCGAGATAAGTATGTAGACCTTATGGCGGAGTATTTGCGGACGCGGGTTCAATTCCCG
>DFWO01000182.1:4894-8499 GCA_002380945.1 Methylococcaceae bacterium UBA4132
TCAATTCCCGCCGCCTCCACCAACTTTTAGTTTTAGAAGATTTAATAAAAGCCCGAAACACCTTGATAATACTGGGTTTTCGGGTTTTTTATTGCCTATAGAATCCTATAAGGTTTCATAAAATCTTAGGTTTTTAGTAACGCTCATAGTAACATCAACCGAAAATCATCAAACATGGTGTTACTAAAATGGCTAGAGTTACTAAACCGCTTACTAATACAGAAGTAAAGCAAGCAAAACCCAAAGAAAAGGAATTCAATTTAGTGGATGGGGATGGACTCGCCCTTAGAGTGAAGCCTAATGGCTCAAAGTTATGGATATTTAACTATTTCAGACCATACACTAAAATACGAACCGCCATAAGTTTTGGCTCATATCCTGCTTTATCTCTTGCTGATGCTCGAAATAAGCGTAATGCCGCTAGAGAATTACTTGCACAAGATATTGACCCAAAAGAACACCGCGACGAATCAAGCCGTTTAAATGACATAGCTCACAATAATACTCTTGAACATATCGCCAAAAAATGGCTTGATGTTAAAAAATCAACGGTTTCAGAAAACCATTCAATGGATACATGGCGATCACTAGAGCTACACATATTTCCTGATCTGGGTAAAGTACCCGTTCATAAAATCACAGCAATAAAAACCATAGAAGTTATTTCACCTATTGCCGCTAAAGGCAGTTTAGAAACCGTAAAGCGTTTATGCCAACGGCTTAACGAAATAATGATTTATGCTGTCAATACTGGCATTATTTCAAGCAATCCATTAACAGGGATAAGCAAAGCATTTCAATTACCAGCAAAACAACATTTGCCTACCCTTAAGCCAGAGCAATTACCATTATTAATGTCTACACTGCCCCAAGCTAGCATTAAATTAACCACTCGATGCCTTATTGAGTGGCAATTACACACTATGGTTAGACCCAGTGAAGCGGCGGGAACACGTTGGGATGAAATTGATTTTGATAAAGGTCTTTGGGAAATTCCTATAGAACGCATGAAGCAGAAGAAACCACATGTTGTTCCGCTAACTCCGCAATGTTTAGAATTACTTGAAGTAATGAGACCGATAAGTTCTCGTAGTGAATTTGTTTTTCCGTCAGATAGAAACCCGAAAACACACAGCAACCCCCAAACGGCTAATATGGCATTAAAACGAATGGGGTTTGATAAACAACTTGTCGCTCATGGCTTAAGGTCTTTAGCCAGTACGGTACTCAATGAACAAGGTTTTGATGCCGATGTGATTGAAGCCGCATTAGCACATACTGGCAAGAACGAAGTACGCAATGCCTATAATAGAACTAACTACCTTGAGCGCAGAAAACCTGTTATGAACTGGTGGAGTAATTATATAGATCAGGCGGCAACTGGCAATATGAGCTTGGCGGGTAAAAAAGGACTTAAAATAGTTAATCATGGTTAATTCCGATTTGTGAATTTTGGTTAGCCATAGCTTTTACAACTGCTCTTGCAATATCATCAACATTTTGGCTGGCAGAAGAGCGGGGCGTTTTTAATTGCTGAAAAATTTCCCCCTGCCGATGTTGTTGAACTTCACCATAACTGTATAAAGTCGTTAAAACATCTTCATGCCCTAAATTTTGACTCCAAGATTTAAATTCTTCGGGCGTTTGGCAAAGCTGTTGCCCAAGCGTCACCAATGTTTTACGGAAACTGTGCGGATTAAAATATGGTAAGTCCGCTGCTTCAAATGCTTCACGAAAAATTGTTCGTATCGGTGAAGCGGTACTCCAATGTTCTGGCTTAAAACCTGATACTTTAAAAATTCTGTCCGCACTGTTAATCACATTCGTTTTAGGAAACAAAGGATCATCATTGCCCCAGAGCAATTCTTCTTTTAGGTAACACACCCAATCACAAACGATTTGCTGAATATGCTCCCCGACGGGAAAGAAAAAAGTAGTAAACGTCTTACTAAATTTAGTATTCACCTCCCTAGCGTCCTGAAACACACTATTGCCAATAATATCAATATGCTTTAACTTCATAGATGCAATGGCACTGTCTCTAGCCCCTGTTAGCAGAGTAAAAGCAATCAGGCTACGATTACGCCGTTCTATGTCTGAATTATTAGGCATGGTCTCAATAACATGCTTAATTTATTCAAAGGTAGGAACAGCCGTTACCCTACGCGCCGTTGCGATACGAACCTCTTTTTCTGATAGGTTGAAATATTCCGTATCGGTATAGCTAATACGGGATTTATAACCTGATTGCATCGCCAACCATTGAAAAAAAGCTTTCAATTGCCCCAGTGTAGAATTAAGCGTCGCTTTACTTAATTTTTTTCCTGTTTGCTGATTCTCTTGTTTGGCAAGATAGTTTTTAAAGCCAACCGCTTGCTCAAAATGAAAAGCCTTAAAATCACGGTATTTTGTATAACATTCAAAACGGCTTATCGCCTTGGCAACCGCATCAACAGAACGCTCGTTTTGCCGCTTGGCTTCCTTGAGAAATATAAAATATTTGCGCTTGATACGTTCGTTTTCTGCATTGTGTTTTATCATCGTTTTATCTCACTTTTTGAAGTCACTGTTTAAGAGGGGATAACTACTCTCGTTTACGAGTGGCAGGGGCGCAAGTCCGTGGTGAAGTGAGGGTGGATGTCCTCACCACGCTTTAAGGTTCTTCTTATTTCAAATTTTTAAATCAAGCCGTTTTGTTAAACGGAATAATTACCGCGCCATTTTTCAAGCCGTCCAGATAATCAGCCCACGCTTGCATCATTTTTCTGCGTTCTTCTAAGTATTGCGCTCGATTGTACGCCGCCCTTACTTGGTCTCTAGGTTGGTGGCATAGTTGCCGTTCAATCGCGCCTAGTGTCCACCCTTGTTCATTGAGTAGCGTTGATTCTGTACCCCTAAATCCGTGTGCTGTCATGGTATCGCTGTCATAGCCTAGCGTTTGTAATGCCGTTCTGATCGTGCCATCGGACATTGACCGCCCACCACCACGATAACTAGGGAACACAAAACGCCCGTTACCCGTTAATTGCTTGATTGATTCCAATATCTGAACAGCTTGGCTTGATAATGGCACAATGTGTAAAGAATCGGTTTTAGTAACTAAGTACCGCCATTCTTTAGCATCAAGGTCTAAGTCCTTCCATTCCATCATCCTAATTTCACAAGGTCTCTGGAACAACAAAGGCGATAGTTTAAAAGCACACTGCACAATAAAAGTGCCTTGATAGCCATGTATATCCCTTATTAGCTTTGCCACGTCCTGAGGGTCGGTTAATGCCGCTCTATGCTTAACTTTCTTTGCGGGTAATTGAGACAACACGGACAAGGCGGGGTTATTTTCAGTCAAGCCGTGTGCTATGGCGTAATGATAGACCGCGCTTATCTCACTTCGTACACGGTGGGCTGTTTCCAGTTGTTGTAACTCAATCAAGGGCTTGATTAAGTTGTATATGACAGGGGCTTTTATGTCGGTGATCGCCATACCCCCCAATAGCTGGAAACACATGGCGTTCAAAATGCCTTACTTTCTTTTGGTGGGTAATGTCTCGCACGGTGTGAGCGGTCGATGCTAGCCAATCACGCACCACGCTTTCAAATGTGTTTGA
>DFWO01000195.1:0-16961 GCA_002380945.1 Methylococcaceae bacterium UBA4132
TGTCAATGCGTAACTTCTATATAAAAACAGAACTGACAGGATAGTTAGATTCTATTTTTTTGAAAATGATGTTTCTATTGATGATTTTATTGTAACGGTTGGCGTTAGTATTGGTCAGGATGATGCGGGTAATCTTTTTTATATTGCGTCACATAGCAATATGGATGCGTGGCAAAAAAGAAAAAAGGCTGATTTGAGCCTACCCTAGGAAAAGCCTTGGAACTCAATACAGCCTCCGAAGAACCAGACAAGCCAGTTCTTGGTTCGACTATAGACTTTGATAATGAAGATGTCAATGCAGTTTTGGATGATTCAAAAAGCAATGCTGACAACAGTGTTTTTAATATCTTTATCCTAAAGATCATAAATAAAAACGACAGTTGTTATTCTGAATTAGAGGATTTAAACCCCGATTCTCAGATGATTCTAGTATAACGCAAGCAATAAAAGATAAACACTCAATAAACACGCGATTAAATACACAATGTCAAAACTCACTAAAACCCAATGGCAAAAAGCACGCGCTACATGGGAATGGTCAGCACAAGACGGTTTTCAATGGTTAGCCACTGAATTAGGCGTAAGCCGCCCCGCCGTTGCTCAACGGGCAAAAACAGAACATTGGACTAAAAAATACGCGCCAAAAGTGACGCAAACGGATGATAAAAGTTACGCTAACAGCGCGTTAATTGATGCACATCAATATGTTAGTCAACGCGAACTGACCACCAAAACCACTAAGTGGCATGATGCTTTACCGATGATTGCCTATCAACTTTGTTTATTAGGCTTTACCAATAAACAGCTTGCCGAATCGTTAGATGTTTCGGTGACTACGCTGAAAACGTGGCGTAACAAATACCCCGACTTTGATAGTCAGATTAAACGCGGCAAATTATTGATTGATGCGAATGTTGCCGCATCACTTCATAAGACAGCAATGGGATCGAATTCATTCATTGAAACACAAGAAATACTTCTAAAAGACGGTAGTAAAACCATCTTAAAAACGATTAGGTCAATTCCACCTAATTTTAATGCTCAACGCTTATGGCTAAGGAATAGACAGCCTGAACGATGGGGAAGGTAGTTAAATCGTTGGTTCAATTTGTCATCAAAGTAAAACTTTCACCTTTACTAATCTTTTCGGCTATTTCACGACCACGCGCCAACGCCGCCAATGCTAACTTGTAGGCTTGTGTTCGTTTTCGCTGATTTGTTGAACAAAACGCGCCGCGTCTTGACCGCTCAATTCGACACGCCCAAATGTGCTTGATTTGATTGCCATGATAGTTTTCCTCTCAAAAGTTCGCAGTATTGTACTGCTAAAAATCGGCAATGGTTGCGGTGTTTTGTTGTGGGTTTTTGTGGTGTTTTATTTTAAACTGTAGCAAAAACAGAAAAATGTTTTATTGTTTTTACAATTGATTGATTTTATTAAGCCGATGAACGGAATCGAACCGTTGACCCACACATTACGAATGTGTTGCTCTACCGACTGAGCTACACCGGCAACGACTGCATTGTACACAAAAAGCAGTCGGTTTTAAATAACCGCATCGGTAGTGGGATTTGGCTATAATGCACGGCATATTTCTGTAACAAACTGACGGAAGAAGCTTATGACATTTATAACTAATGTAATTAACAAAACACCACGCTATGTTAAATCCCAATTAGCGCGTATTCAATCCACTGAACACTATCAGACGCTGATAGAAATGCCGCCATTGAAACGCTGGGCAATTGTAGCAGGCTTATTTTTAGCCTCTCAGATAGTGGTTTTTGGCAGTTTGTATTTAATTTTTGGCAAGATTGTTGTCATTGGTTTTTTTGCCAGTATTTTGGCTGGTTTGGCAACAGGTGTTGGTGCATTACCTGCGTTATTCTTTAAGGATATTTCCAATAATTTATTTAACAGTATGTTGGGTGCGGCTGCAGGTGTGATGCTGGCAGCGACGGCGTTTTCTTTGTTGGTGCCAGGTATCGAATTTGGTAATGTTATCTGGCCAGGCAGAGGTATTTATGTAGTCTCTTTTGGTATGTTGATTGGCGCGGCGTTTTTGCATTATGCCGATAAGCAATTGCCTCATGTACATTTTGATTCAATTTCTGATACGCAATTGAATTCGCTGAAAAAAATCTGGCTGTTCATTATTGCCATCACGATTCACAATTTCCCTGAAGGGATGTCAGTAGGGGTGAGTTTTGGCTCTGGCGAAATGAAAAATGGTGTGGTGTTGGCAATCGCGATTGGCTTACAAAATATTCCTGAAGGCTTGGCGGTGGCGTTGCCGTTGATAGGTTTAGGTTATAACAAATGGCGCGCGGTCGGCATTGCGACGTTAACAGGTTTAGTTGAGCCAGTCGGCGGCTTGTTAGGTATTACCATGGTGACAGTGTTTAAGCCTATTTTGCCAATTGCAATGGGTTTTGCGGCTGGGGCTATGTTGTTTGTTATCAGTGAAGAAATTATTCCCGAAACCCATTCCAATGGACGTTCGCGTTATGCGACATTTGCGTTGATGATGGGCTTTATTATTATGATGGTACTAGACAATATGCTGGGTTAATAATCAATATGGATAATTTACATGATTTATTTTCGCTCGATAGTTTGCAAACGGTGTGGTCATCTTTGAATGCTAGCAGTATCGCTGAGCTATCGGCAACAACGATTACCAGTTATGTGTTAATTGTTGCCGCTGAAATGGGTGATAAAAGCCAGTTGGTTTGCATGACTTTAGCCGCTAGACACAGGGCGATGCCTGTTATTTTGGGTGCAATTACGGCATTTGCCTTGTTAAATACCTTGGCAACAGTGTTTGGTGTAGCGATTGCTAATTGGTTGCCAGAATATGTGATTGCGGCAACAGTGGCAGTGTTGTTTACCGTATTTGGTATTCATGCGTTGCGTGTGAAAGAGCCTGATGGCGACGATGAAGAAGTACAAGAGAAAAGTGGGCATGGTATTTTTTTTACCACTTTTTTATTGATTACTGTGGCTGAATTTGGCGATAAAACCCAATTAGCAGTGGTTGCTTTAAGCAGTACCGCCGCACCTATTGCGGTATGGTTAGGTTCAACAGCGGCATTGCTGTCAACATCTGTGGTAGGTGTATTAGCAGGGCGAACGATTTTGCAAAAAATACCACTGCCTTTGTTACATAAAATCAGCGGCAGTATTTTTTTGGCATTAGCAGCGATCGCGGCTTATCGGGCTTATGTGAGTTATCTGCCGTAATTATTTAGTCCAAAGACAGTTGCCGCTAGCTTTTTCAATGGCAGCTAGTCGCTGTTGATGCTGTTGTAAGTCTTCATCATTACAGGAGATTATTTTCAGCGCAGGACGGTCAACCAATAAACGTTTAACTTCTTTATGAGTCGTGGCGTTTTCTACTTCAGACGGATTATCAAGCAAGGAAAATTGTCCGCCTGTCATTAGTAAAAATACATCGGCGAGAATTTCCGCATCTAATAACGCGCCGTGTAAATCTCGATGACTGTTATCAATCCCATAGCGTTTGCATAGCGCGTCTAAGCTATTGCGTTGTCCTGCGTGTTTTTTTCGAGCAAAGGCAAGCGTATCAAACACGGTGCTGTAATCTTTGACTACCCCTAAAGAAAGTTTGTCAAATTCATGATTGATAAAGCCGACATCAAACGGTGCGTTATGAATCACTAACTCTGCGCCACGAATAAACTCAATAAATTCATCCGCAATTTGGGTAAACGCGGGCTTGTCTTGCAAAAATTCGTTGGTGATACCATGAACGGCAATCGCACCTTCATCAATGGCACGATTTGGATTAATGTACACATGAAAGTGATTACCCGTTAATCGCCGCTTAACCAATTCCACACAACCAATTTCAATAATTCGATGTCCGTCTTGAGGACTTAAGCCTGTCGTTTCGGTATCAAGAACGATGATGCGTTTGTTGCTTGCTCGTGTAGTCATGTTGTTCAGCCAGTGTTTAAAATTGTGTGTTACGCTTAGCCATTAAAACGGTCATAAAAAGGGTACTCTAATGGACGCATTGAATCAAATATCAACCACCTTGGCATTGACGATGGGCTTGGCGTGGGCGAGTGGCATTAATCTTTACGCAACCTTATTGACGCTAGGATTATTGGCTAACACAGGCAATATTGTGTTGCCGCCAGATTTACAAATTGTCGCTAATCCGCTGGTTATCATGGCAGCAGGTCTTATGTATTGTGTGGAGTTTTTTGCTGATAAAGTCCCAGGAGTTGATACGGGGTGGGATACCATTCATACCTTTATTCGTATTCCAGCAGGTGCAATGTTAGCCGCTGGGGCAGTGGGTACGCTAGACCCTTCTGTTGAGTTAGCAGCGGCGATTATGGGTGGTACGATGGCAGCAGGCACTCATGTGACTAAAGCGGGGACGAGGGTATTGATTAATACCTCACCTGAACCATTTACCAATTGGTTTGCATCAATTACTGAGGATGTAGCTGTGATTACAGGTGTATGGGCGTGTATTAACCATCCGATTGGGTTTTTGGTCGCGTTAGCCGTTTTTATCGTGCTAATGATTTTGTTATTGCCCAAAATATGGGTAGGAATAAAAAAGGTTTTCGGCTTTATTATCAATCTATTTAGACCCGCACCGCCACCCGCTAGTAGCAATCCGCCACAATAAATTGATATTCACTATTGACTATCGTTAAATAATCGAGTTTAATGTCGCTCTTTTGTAGCTGTATGCCTAGGTAGCTCAGTCGGTAGAGCAGAGGACTGAAAATCCTCGTGTCGACGGTTCGATTCCGCCCCTAGGCACCACTATAAAAAATCAGCAAATACAGATTTGCACCTTATTTCGCCTAGGTAGCTCAGTCGGTAGAGCAGAGGACTGAAAATCCTCGTGTCGACGGTTCGATTCCGCCCCTAGGCACCATGAATTCTAAAAGCTCCATTTGTTAATGGGGCTTTTTTTATGTCTGTCGTTTTTGCAGCAAAGAACCATATAGACAAAACTATTTTCGTATCCCCAAAATCGGTACATTCGTTTTAAATACTGCCCAAATAGGCTTACCGACTGTCAACTCTAAATAGTCTAAACTTTGAGATGTAATCGTAGCGATCAGCGTTTCTCCACTCGGCAACAACAAAATAACTTCTGAATTGATTATGTCTTTTTGAATGCGCAGTACCTTACCTGCCAAACAATTGCGAGCAGAAAATTGATGAGAACTCGCATCGACGACTAATGTTATATCCGCACTGTTAATTAACAGCACTGCGTCTATGTCAATTTTCAATGCAAGTTCCGTTAATGAGGTTAGATCAGAGGTAGTCACAATCTGTACACCGCCTTTCAATTGCACAATGATTTCTGCATTGACCGCTCCTATGTGAACTTCAATCACTCGACCAAACAATTGATTACGAACACTGGTTTTAATCACTAACCGCTGTAGTAGTAATACTGCTGCTGGATTATCAGCAAGACTGCGATTTAATTGTGCTAAAAACTGTTGATGCTGCTGTTCTAAATGGGTAAATAGCGTGAGCAAGGCATCTCCCGATTCTGTCAAATAACTCCCCCCCCCTTTATTCCCTCCTGTCGCTGTCGCAACCAACAGGTGTGGCGCACTATTATTAGCTCTTTCCAAAATTTGCCAAGCTCCTTTATAACTTAAGCCTAGTTGTTTGGCAGCTTGATTAAGTGAACCCGTTTGCTTGATTGCTTTTAGTAGCCCAATAATACGGCTATCCAATGCACTCACTAACCGTAATTCACCTTCTACCCACGTTGGAGCAAGATTACTATTTTGTTTTTCTATCATCTTTATATACGCAATAGTTTGTTTCTTATTTCGTTATTTACTTTTATACATAACGAATTATAATCACTAAAAATCATTATAAATTTTTGGATATTTATGATCTTAAAAAACCGTTATCCTAGCACTCCCAGCCTTAATAAAATAATCGTTTTAGCGATTGCGACAGGTTCTTTTACCAGTTTTGCTGATGCTACAGAAGAAAAGAAAACCTACACCAAACCTCCGTTTGCCGCATTTTCCAGTCAAATGAATGATGCGTTATTAGGTTCGAGTAAATACGAAAAACCTATTTGGAATTTACATGACGCATTGAAGTTACCTGAATGGCTATCTATGTCATTAGAACAACGTACGCGTTATGAAGTATTGGACGGTCAATATAAAGCAGGTGCTAAAGGTGGCGATCAACAAATTCCATTGCAAACCGATGTATTCATGGAAGCCCATTTAGGTGATTTTCGCATTGGCGGTGAATTTATGGATGCCAGACAATTTGGTGCAGACTCTGGTTCTGGCGTGAATAACACCCATGTTGATAGTATTGATCTAATCCAAGGCTATCTGGCTTGGGCAGATCAGAACACACTTTACAGTGGTTTAGGCACAGAAATTATTGCTGGGCGGCAATCGTTAAATTTTGGTAGTCGTCGTCTGGTCGCCAGAAACGTATTTCGCAATACCATTAATAGCTTTGATGGCTTGCGTTTAAGAGTGCTGGATTATGATCACTGGCAGTTCAATGCGTTTGTGACTATGCCTGTCAATCGCTATCCAACCTCTAGTGCTGACATTCTGGATGACCAATCGCAATTTGACCGTGCACAAGGGCATACTTGGTTTTCGGGTGGTTTTTTGGAGATGTATAACATAGGCTGGGGTATCAACAGCGAAGTCTATTTATATCATCTCGATGAAGGTGATACGCGTAAAAATCCGACCACTAATCGCCGTTATTTTACTCCAGGGATGCGTTTTTATATCAAACCTGCCAAAGCAGCATTTGACTTTTCATGGGAAGGTATTGGTCAATTCGGTACGGTTCGGGCTAATACTAATTCTAGTAACGGCAGAAATTTGTCGCATACCGCTTGGTATCAACATTTGGATATTGGTTACACCTTTGATGTGTTGTGGCAACCGCGTTTTGCCTTTGAATACGATTATGCCAGCGGCGACAAAAATCCTAATGATGGTAAAGATGAACGCTTTGATACTTTGTATGGCGCACGTCGTTTTGATTATGGTCCTACAGGCATTTATGGGGCATTTTCGCGTACCAATTTGAACACACCAGGTTATCGGCTTGGTTTTTCACCACTGCCCGATGTACAGACAACGCTTGCGCATCGGTTTTTTTGGTTAGCACAAAGCAGAGATAGTTGGGGTAGTTCTGGTCTACAGGATAAAACAGGACGCAGCGGCGATTTTATTGGTCAACAATTGGAAATAACCACCCGTTGGGATGTGAACAGCAGTTTAAATCTTGAAACAGGTTGGACGCATTTATTTAAAGGCGAGTTTGCGAAACACGCACCTAATGCACCCAATCCTCAAGACGTTAATTATTTCTATGTGCAAAGCCAGTTCCGTTTTTAGTTTTTAACCATAAAGAAACCTGCAAGGTTTTAAAACCTCGCAGGTTTGAGTTTCACTCGTTCGCCAACTTAGGAGTTACCATGTTTTTTAATAAATTGATTCGTGTACTGACGATTATCGGTTTAATGACCGTCAGTATGAGCAGCCACGCTGAAGCAACAATCGTTGCGGTAGCGGCTAATTTCACTAAACCAATGACTGAAATTGCCGAATTGTTTGAAAAAACGACTGGGCATAGTGCCAAATTATCGTTTGGTGCATCTGGCAAATTCGTTGCGCAAATAGAAAACGCCGCGCCGTTTGAAGTGTTTTTAGCGGCTGATGATAAAAATACTGCCAAATTAGAACAAAGTGGGCTGGCAGTTGCGAATAGTCATTTTACTTATGCGATTGGAAAATTAGTGTTGTGGTCGGCAACCGCTAACTTGGTTGACGATCAAGGCGAAATTCTAAATAAAGGTGGTTTTAAACATATTGCACTCGCTGACCCAAAACTTGCACCTTATGGCGCAGCAGCGATAGAAGTATTAAAAAATAAGAACCTATTGAGTAAATTGCAACCCTTGTTTGTGCAAGGTGAGAATATTGCTCAGACTTATCAATTTGTCAGTACGGGTAATGCTGAATTAGGTTTTGTCGCACTTTCGCAAGTCATGGAAAACGGTAAAGTTATCAGCGGTTCGGCTTGGCAAATTCCAGAAAATCTTTATACACCCATTCGTCAAGATGTGGTGTTATTGAAAAAAGGCGAAGAAAATCCTGCCGCACCCGCATTAATAGCGTTTTTAAAATCACCTGAAGCCCAAGCAATTATCAGTAAATACGGTTATGGATTACCTAATTGAATGTATATGGCTACGGTGATTTATGTTAAGTGCCGATGACATTAATGCTATCTGGTTGACACTTAAAGTCGCCAGCCTTGCGACATTTATTTTGTTGTTGATAGGAACACCGATAGCTTGGTGGTTAGTCCGTTCTCAATTTCGAGGTAAAAGTATTTGTAATGCTTTAGTCGCATTACCGATAGTTTTGCCGCCATCAGTATTAGGTTTTTATTTACTGATATTGATGGGACCTAGCGGCTTAGTCGGTCGATTAACCACTGATTTAGGGTTAGGTGTTCTGCCTTTTACCTTTGCAGGTTTAGTGGTTGCTTCGGTGTTTTATTCTTTACCGTTTGTCGTGCAACCACTACAAACGGCATTTACGGCAATTGGTGATGCACCGTTAGAAGCTGCTGCGACTTTACGCGCTAATCCATTAGATACTTTTTTCACAGTGGTGATACCGTTATCTCGCTCTGGATTCTTAACCGCTAGTATTTTGGGTTTTACCCATACCGTTGGTGAATTTGGTGTGGTGCTAATGGTCGGCGGTAACATACCCGAAAGAACCCGCGTGGTATCCGTACAAATCTACAATCATGTGGAAGCAATGGAATACAGCCAAGCGCATGGCTTGGCTGGCATATTGCTAGTATTTTCATTTTTGGTGTTATTGCTGTTGTACAGCACGCTAAAAACTAATCCCGTTTCACCGCTAAAATGACCGATTCAATTATTGCCAGCTTTAAACTTGATTATGGGGCGTTCTCATTAGACGTAGATTTACGTTTGCCCAGTTTAGGCATTACCGTATTATTTGGGCATTCTGGGTCGGGTAAAACCACTTTATTACGCTGTATCGCTGGCTTACAACACGCACCACAGGGATTTTTAGCGATTAATGGCAAAACGTGGCAAGACAGTGAACACAACTTATTTTTGCCGACACATAAACGGTCTTTGGGTTATGTGTTTCAAGAAGCCAATCTGTTTGCCCATTTAACCGTATTGGGCAATTTATGTTATGGCTTGAAACGCATAAAACAGAACTCAAACAGCGAAAATTTTAAACAAATCGTTGAATTATTGGGCATAGAACATTTAATGCAACGATTGCCCGAACATTTATCTGGGGGTGAACGTCAACGCGTCGCTATTGCTAGAGCTTTAGTATTAAATCCAGATTTATTGTTGATGGATGAACCCTTGGCTTCATTAGATTCCAAGCGCAAACAAGAAATTTTGCCGTTTTTAATGCGCTTACATACTGAATTAAAAATCCCTGTGTTTTATGTCACGCACTCTCAACAAGAAGTCGCGCAACTGGCTGATTATTTAGTTTTACTCGCCGATGGCAAAGTACAGGCTGCTGGTTTATTATCAGAAACTTTAAGCCGTTTAGATTTGTCTCAAGCTCAAGATAGGGAAGCCGCTAGTGTTTGGCAAGTCAGTATTGTTGAACATGAAACCGCTTATCATCTGACGTGTGTTGCCGTAGGTACAGACGTTGCAATGCAACGTCTCTACTTGCCTGCTATTGATGCACCATTAGATACAACATTACGCATACAGATTTATGCCCGTGATGTTAGCATCACACTGGAAGTCCCTAAGGCAACTAGCATTCTGAATATCCTACCCGCAACTATCACCGATCTTATCGATGATAGCGAAGGCGGTCAGAGTATCGTGCGTTTACAAGTGGGTAGCCAACCACTATTAGCGCGTATCACCCGCAAATCAGCTCAATTGCTGAGTTTGCAAACTGGCATGAAAGTCTATGTACAAATTAAAAGTACATCGATATTAAATTAATAGGAGATTTATCATGAAAGCAAGTGCTCGTAATCAATTCACTGGCACAGTCAGTGAAGTCGTCATCGGCGCAGTGAACGCCGAAGTCCATATTAGTTTGAAAGGCGGTGAAACGATTGTTGCATCTATTACCAAAGAATCCGTTGAAGCCTTGGCAATTAAAGAAGGTATTGAGGTCATTGCCTTGGTCAAAGCCCCACAAATTATTCTCGTAACTGATTTTGGCGGTTATAAACTATCCGCGCGTAACCAGCTAAAAGGCACTGTCACTCAAGTTAAACTCGGCGTGGTCAACGCCGAAGTTGATATTGACACAGCAAGTGGCAACAAAATTGCCGTTACTGTGACTAACGAGAGTGTTGAAAACTTGGGTCTTAGCAAAGGACAATCTGTTACGGCAATTTTTAAAGCAAATACTGTAATTTTGGCTGTTGCTGGTTAATTTTGCTTGAACCCATTTTTTTCTCTAGTCCTCTACTCTTGAAACCCTCATTGAATTTACGTTAGCACGATGAGCTACCTTTACTCTCAATGAGATTTAAGTTGAACTGAGGTTAATTAACGATAGATAAATTTGAACTTGCTGAATCCACTATCCTAGTTTAGGTATAATAGCTAAAGTAAAGCTTGAAAATAGAGCAGCGTGAGGCTATGGCAGACAAGAAAAGAAAGCTCAGTTCCCGATACAATAAAACGAGAAAAATACTAAAAAAACGATCTTCGCATTGGTTTAGAAACAGTTTCTTACTGTTACTGGCTGGCTGTATGGTTGTATTATTCAGTTATCTAAAATATTTGGATTATAACCTTCGTGAACAATTTGAAGGTAAGCGTTGGGCAATTCCTGCCAGAGTGTACGCCACGCCAATGGAGCTTTATGCGGGACATAATCTCAGTGCTGAAAAATTTGAAGAGCTACTGGGAATGCTGCATTACCGCAAGGATGCACGGCTGTCTGCTGATGGCACTTATATCAGACAAGGTTCAGATTTTAATGTAAAAACCAGAAAGTTCACTTTTCCAGAACAACAGCAACCTAGTCTATTAATGCAGGTCTCTTTTGGTAATGCAGGCATTACTGCCATTACGGATGTCAACGAAAATAAAGACATTCCCATTATTCGCATGGACCCCGTGCAGATTGGCAGTTTTTATCCCAAGATAAAAGAAGACCGCATTCTGATTAAATTGGAAGAAGCTCCTGATTATTTGATTAAGGGCTTACTCGCCTCAGAAGATAGGGATTTTTATCATCATTTTGGTGTGTCACCACGCGGCATTATTCGAGCATTATTGGCGAACTATCGTGCAGGTGGTGCAGTACAAGGTGCGAGTACTATTACTCAACAGCTAATCAAAAACTTTTACTTAAGCTCTGAACGCAGTTTGGAACGTAAAGTAAAAGAAGCCCTCATGGCGTTAGTTTTAGAATACCGTTACAGTAAAGATGAAATTCTTGAAGCGTATTTAAATGAAATTTATCTAGGTCAAGATGGCGGTAGCGCAGTACACGGCTTTGGCTTAGCCAGTGAGTTTTATTTTGGTAGCGAGCTAAAAGATTGTTCGTTAGATCAAGTGGCATTATTAGTCGCTATGGTACGCGGTCCTTCTATCTATGACCCAAGACACTTTCCAGATCGTGCTTTGCAACGGCGTAACCTAGTGTTAGAAGAAATGGAAAAAGAAGGCTACATTACTGCTGCGCAAGGCATTGCAGCCAGTGCGAAACCCTTAGGCGTGATTCCTAACGCACATCGCTCCACCAATATTTATCCTGGCTTTCTTGAGTTAGTCAGACGGCAATTAACGCAAGAGTATCACGAAGATGATTTAACCTCGGAAGGGCTAAAAATTTTTACTACCTTGGATACACAAATTCAAGAAACATTGGAAAAAACCGTTACCCAAAAATTAAAGCAACTGGAAAAAACCACTGTTGCTAAAAATCTTGAATCAGCAGTCGTGGTCACGCACCGTGATAGCGGTGAAATTGCCGCGATGACCAGTGGACGGCAAAATTTACCCGCTGGCTTTAATCGCGCACTCGATGCCGTACGTCCAATTGGTTCATTAATCAAACCTGTCGTTTATTTAACTGCCTTAGAGTATCCCGAAAAATACAATATCACTACGCCGATTAGTGACAGAGCCATCGCGGTAGAAAGTAAAGACGGTGGTCCTGATTGGAGTCCTAAAAACTACGACCATAAAGAACACGGTACTGTCCCGCTACATAAAGCCTTAGCAAAATCGTACAATTTGGCGGCGGTGCGGGTCGGTATGGATATTGGCGTGGCAAGAACCGTTAAAACTCTGCGCAGTATGGGAGTCACACGAGATATTGATTTGTTCCCCTCGTTGTTACTCGGTGCGGTGTCCTTAACACCTATGGATGTAACGCAAGTCTATCAAACCCTCGCGGGCGATGGTTTTTCAACACCCATCAAAGCCATTAGAGCAGTGCTTTCTGCCAATGGTGAACGCTTACAAAGTTATCCGTTCGTTGTTAAACAGGTGGTAGACCCTGCCGCCACATTTATTACTAACACCATTTTGCAAGAAGTCATGCTTGAAGGAACAGGGCATTCTGCTTATAAAACCTTTCCCAAAGATTATGGTTTAGTGGGCAAAACAGGTACTACCAATGATGCCAAAGATAGCTGGTTTGCAGGCTACACAGGGGATTATTTATCTGTGGTTTGGCTAGGTAGAGATGATAATAAACCCATTGGTTTAACAGGTGGTGAAGGGGCGTTACAAGTTTG
The DNA here is from genome assembly GCA_002380945.1 of Methylococcaceae bacterium UBA4132. Lineage (GTDB taxonomy): Bacteria > Pseudomonadota > Gammaproteobacteria > Methylococcales > Methylomonadaceae > UBA4132. Next base: position 12,821 of record DFWO01000195.1, read on the forward strand.
GATTTCCTTGATGAAACAAATTTCAACCCAACCTGTGGTATTACTGCCACCTGACAATATCAAAATGGTACGCGTTGATCCTTACAGCGGTTTACTAGCCAATAACGCTTGTGGTGGTGGCAAGCAGTACCCTTACATTGAAGGTTCTGAACCAAAGGTTTATTCATCTTGTGGACAGCCTAAGGAAGAATCAGAAGACAGCGAAGAGGAAACGTTTGCGATTCCTCTCCCTAATTTATTTTCAGAATAACCTAACCTTGAGTATCTTATGAAGAGCATCAAATTATTTGCCACTGTGTTATTAACCTTAGCGTTGCACAACACAGCTTATGCAGAAGAATCGCCTGTTACCCAATTGAAAAATTTTTTAGCTGCCTCAAAATCATTTTCTGCCGATTTTCAGCAAAAAGTTATCAATGAACAAGGTAATCCTGTTCAAACTAGCTACGGACAGTTTTATTTACAACGACCAGGTAAATTTCGCTGGAATTACGCTAAACCCTTTCAACAAGAAATTGTCGCAACCAACGGCAAAGTCTCGTTTTATGATGTGGATTTAGAACAAGTCACAATTAAAAAACTCGATGAGTCAGTCGGTTCAACGCCTGCACTGTTATTAAGCGGTCAAGTGTCATTAGAAGATAACTTTAGCATGGAAGAACAAGGCACAGAAGGCGATATGCAGTGGGTTAAATTAGTGCCTAAAAAACAAGAAAGCAGCTTTAAATACGTCACCATTGGCTTAGAAAAAGGCAAACTAGCAGGCATGGAATTAATGGATAACTTTGGGCAATTAACGCGCATTTATTTTTCTAAAATTCTGCTGAATCCACCCTTAAAATCCACTCTATTTGATTTCACACCACCTAAAGGTGTCGATGTGTTTTCTGAAGAAAAATAGTCGTTTGAATTTATCCATTCATACAAAAATGACAGCAGACGTTGCCATGCAACGTCTCTACGTTTTTTCGTGCTTCTGGTATTTTTAGTGGACAGGCTTTATGCTTAACAAACCCTTAGCCGATAGAATGCGCCCTAGGGTGCTGAATGACTATGTTGGGCAAGCACATATTCTAAAACGAGGCAAACCGCTTTATGAAGCCATTAGCTCAGGGCGTTTGCACTCGATGATTTTTTGGGGACCATCGGGTACAGGAAAAACCACTCTGGCGCGGTTAATTGCCCGACACGCCGACGCGCAGTTTTTACCGCTGTCGGCAGTGTTATCAGGTGTTAAAGATATACGCGCCGCTGTTGAACAAGCGAAAAACCTGCAACAAGACCAAGGTAAAGCCACCGTATTGTTTGTCGATGAGGTGCATCGTTTTAATAAAGCCCAGCAAGATGCGTTTTTACCGCACGTTGAAGACGGCACGGTGTATTTTGTTGGTGCAACCACTGAAAATCCCTCGTTCGCATTGAATAACGCCTTATTGTCACGCGCCCGAGTATATGTCTTAACCGCATTAACTAGCGATGATTTATTGCAAGTGTTAAATAATGCCTTAACTGACCAAACACACGGTTTGGGCAGTTTAGCCATCGTCATGGCAGACGACATCAAACAACAATTTGCCGTAACAGCGGATGGTGATGCTAGAAAACTGCTCAACCTATTGGAACTAGCAGTCGAACTCGCGGCGGCACATAACAGTGTAGTCATTGATGACAATATAAGTCGAGAAGTCTTATCGGGCGGTGTTCGGCGTTTTGATAATCACGGCGAAGAATTTCATAATCAAATTTCCGCGCTGCATAAATCGGTAAGAGGTAGCTCACCTGATGCGTCATTGTATTGGTTATGCCGTATGATAGACGGTGGGTGTGATTTATCGTATCTCGCCCGCCGCATCGTCAGAATGGCTTCGGAAGACATCGGTAATGCCGACCCTAGAGCATTACAACTGGCTATAAATGCGTGGCAAACCCAAGAACGGCTAGGAAGTCCAGAAGGTGAATTAGCCTTAGCGCAAGCTGTGGTTTATTTAGCCTGTGCGCCTAAAAGCAATGCGGTTTATAAGGCTTACAACGCTGCCATGAGTCATGTCAAACAAACAGGTAGCCTTGCTGTGCCTGTTCATTTACGCAATGCCCCGACCGCGCTGATGAAATCGTTAGATTATGGCAAAACCTACCGCTATCCACACGATGAACCAGAAGCCTATGCCGCTGGGGAAAATTATTTTCCAGACGAACTTATCGGCACACAGTATTACCAGCCCGTAGAGCGTGGTCTGGAAATTAAAATCAAAGAAAAATTAAAACACTTAAAAGCGTTAGACTAAACATCTCGTGCTTCCACTAGGTGAGCCTAAACACTCATTGTATAATCCAACCCACTGTTTTTTACTTAGATAAGGACTGATAAGGTATGACTCTCAAAAAACCAACCATTCGCCAGCGTGGTATTTATTTACTACCGAATTTATTCACCACAGGCGCGTTATTTGCGGGGTTTTATGCGATTACGTCTGCGATGGGTGGGCGTTATGAAACAGCGGTCATTTCCATTTTTGTTGCCATGATTTTAGATGGTTTAGATGGTCGTGTCGCTCGTTTAACCAATACCCAAAGTGAATTCGGCGCACAATATGACAGCTTATCGGATATGCTGTCTTTCGGTGTCGCACCTGCATTAGTGATGTATCTATTTGCCTTTTCTAGCCTAGGTAAAGTCGGTTTATTCGCCGCGTTTGTCCATACTGCTGGCGGGGCATTACGTTTGGCACGTTTTAATACCCAGCTTGCTACCGCTGATAAACGTTATTTTCAAGGTTTACCCAGTCCTGCCGCCGCTGCTATTCCAGCGGGTTTTATCTGGGTCTGTATCGAATATGGCTATGATATGGCAGTATTTAAATACGTCGCTTTATTACTTATTACCTGTTCAGGCTTATTAATGGTCAGTAACTTTCGTTATTCCAGTTTTAAAGAAATCGACTTCAAAGGCAAAGTACCGTTTTTTGTTGCAATCGCGGTAATGTTAGGTATTGCTTTCGTGATGGCACAACCGCAAACCATGTTATTTCTGTTATTTTTAGGGTATGCCATCTCAGGTCCTGTGGTTACCTTAATTATGCGTAGGCGTAAATGGCAAGGTCGTAAAGCATAAAAATCTGCTTGAGGGTGCATAATCATTCGAGTATAGTCAACACATGACCTATTCAAATCAAACCTGCATATCAAATACAGTTTCCGCGCTTATCTTAGCCGTAGTAGTTTTGTGCGCAGGATTGCATCTCTCTTTAAGATTAAGACTCCTGCCCTAGCGGGCATAATTCTTTATATCTACTCGATTTACACCCCTTTTTTTTATGCTTATCAACCTAGCTGTTGATAACTCTCCATGAACGGAGCATTTTATGAAAGACCAATTAATTATATTTGATACTACCTTGCGCGATGGTGAGCAAAGCCCTGGTGCGTCCATGACTCGCGATGAAAAAGTGCGTATCGCTAGAGCTTTAGAAAGGCTAAAAGTCAATGTCATCGAAGCGGGCTTTCCTGCTGCCAGTGTTGGGGATTTTGAAGCCGTGCAGGCGGTGGCTAACATCATCAAAGACAGCACTGTGTGTGGCTTAGCGCGGGCGTTAGATAAAGACATCGACCGCGCAGGTGAAGCATTAAGAGGTGCGCAACAGTCACGCATTCATACCTTCATTGCAACCTCGCCGATACACATGCAAATGAAGTTGAACATGACACCAGAACAAGTCATTGACCACGCGGTGAAAGCGGTTAAACGCGCTCGGCAATACACCGATGATGTGGAATTTTCACCCGAAGATGCAGGGCGTTCGGAAGAAGACTTTTTGTGTCGGATTTTAGAAGCGGTGATTGATGCAGGTGCGACTACGTTGAATATTCCCGACACCGTAGGTTATAGCATTCCGCAACAATTTGGCGCGACTATCGCTAATTTGATTGCGCGTATTCCCAATTCTGACAAAGCCATTTTTTCCGTGCATTGTCATAATGACTTAGGTTTGGCGGTGGCAAATTCCTTGTCAGCGGTGATGAATGGCGCGAGACAAGTGGAATGTACCATTAACGGTTTGGGTGAACGGGCAGGTAATGCGTCACTTGAAGAAGTGGTGATGGCAGTGAAAACCCGTCAAGACGTATTCACTTGTCAAACCCG
>DFWO01000195.1:17268-17985 GCA_002380945.1 Methylococcaceae bacterium UBA4132
TAAAAAACCGCGAAACCTATGAAATCATGCGGGCAGAAGATGTCGGTTGGTCAGCTAATCGCATGGTATTGGGCAAACATTCAGGCAGAAATGCGTTTAAGAGCCGTATTGTTGAATTAGGTTTTGAATTTGCCTCAGAAGCCGAATTGAATGATGCCTTTGCCCGTTTCAAACAACTTGCTGATAAAAAACACGAGATTTTTGACGAAGATTTGCAAATGTTGATTTCAGAAGCCAGTTTTGAAGCCGAAGATGAAAACATCAAACTCATCGCATTAAAAGCCTGTTCAGAAACAGGTGAAACGCCTCATGCCACCGTCACTTTGCGTGTCAATAACAATGAAGTGACGGGCGATTCTTTGGGTGGTGGTGTGGTCGATGCCACGTTCAAAGCCATAGAATCCGTCATTCAGTCTGATGCGTCTTTAGAATTGTATTCAGTGAACAACGTCACGACAGGCACAGATTCCCAAGGTGAAGTGACGGTACGTTTAGAAAAAGCAGGGCGTATCGTTAATGGCTTAGGTGCAGATACTGATATAGTCATGGCTTCGGCAAAAGCTTACATCAACGCCTTAAATAAAGTATTTAGTCCAGACCAGCGTAGACATCCACAAAAAGGCGATGTTTGAGTTGAAATAAAAACACACCAACGATAGTTGTCGTTGGTGTGTTGCAATCAGGTAAAGTGGCTTTGATGTGTCAACACTTATCAGG
>DFWO01000150.1 GCA_002380945.1 Methylococcaceae bacterium UBA4132
TGTTGCTGAGGATAACCTTGTTGTGGTTGCTGATAGCCAGACGGTCTAGTGGGTGGTAATTTGCTACCTGTCACGACTTTCTTGATATAGCCTTTGCCCTGCATACAGCCATCAATTTGATTGGGGGGAATCAAGGCTTTAGTAGCAACATTTTTAATGATGCTCAACGCATCACCGCCCGCTAAGGGGTTATCATCACCCGTGTTAACTTGGTCTTCACAATCGGCTGTTTCACTAGGATCAGCTAAATAGCCTTGACGATCTGTCCAAACGGTTCTTTGCTTTGGGGCGGCATGAGCAGTTGTTAGCCCTAACGATAATAATAGACTAACCAGCACACCCATTTTTAATGCAGATGTTGAATTCATGATAAGTTCTCTTTAGTGATTAAATTAAAACGGTAATTTTGCTATGAATAACTGAACGTTTGCTGAATGTGACTATAACTCGGCAGGTTCAGGTTGTTCTTTAAATTGTATGGCGTGTAAACGTGCATACGCGCCATTTTTTTCTATCAAATCATTGTGTGAACCTTGTTCGACGATGCGTCCTTGTTCCATAACCAGGATCATATCAGCATTTTCAATGGTTGATAAACGATGTGCTATTACCAATGTTGTGCGTTGCCCCATGACTTTTTGTAAAGCGTCTTGTATGTAACGTTCTGATTCAGTATCTAATGCGGAGGTGGCTTCATCTAATATGAGTATGGGTGCGTCTTTTAATAAAGCGCGAGCAAGCGCGAGTCGTTGGCGTTGTCCGCCTGATAATTTCACGCCGTTTTCACCGATTTCAGTGTCCAAACCTAATTCCATGTTATTAATAAATTCCATTGCATAAGCATCAATGGCGGCGGCTGTGACCGCTTCACGACTTGAATCTGCTAACGCGCCATAAGCAATATTATTAAAAACCGTATCATTAAATAAGGTCACTTGCTGATTCACTAGGGCAATTTGTCTGCGTAAATTAGTGAGTTTATAGTGACTAATTTCCACACCATCAAGCAGTATTTCACCTTCTTTATGATTATAAAAACGTGACACCAAACTGACTAAAGTGCTTTTACCACTACCCGACGCGCCAACCAGTGCGATAGTTTGTCCAGCTTCGGCTTTAAAGCTAATATCAATTAAGGCAGGTTCGTTCACACCATCATATTGAAAGGTTAAATGTTTAAATTCTAGCGTACCAACACAGCGTTTAACTTCATAATCGCCATCATCAATTTCGCCTTTTTCATCCAAAATTTCAAATAAAGATTCTGCGGCAACGATGCCTTTTTGAATATCACTATTAGCATCACTGAGTTGGCGTATGGGTTTGGGTAACAAAAAAGCGGCTGTTAAATAGCCGACAAATGCGCCTGTTGAAGATTGTTTCATAAAAAATAATGCTAAGTACATCAGTCCTGACAAGGCGATAGCAATAATAATTTGTAAAACGGGTGTATGTATGGCAATGGTGGTCGATAGCTTAAGCGACTGACGGCGATTAAATAAACTGCTGTCTAAGAATCGCTGTTTTTCATACTCTTCGCCGCCATAACTACGCACTACACGATAGCCACCGACTAATTCTGAGGTGATGTGCGTAATGTCACCGATGGATTCTTGAATGCGTTTACTGATAATGCGTAATCGCTTACTGACATAAACCACTAACACAGCAATAATCGGAGTAATACAGACAAACACTAACGACAACTTCCAGTTGCTGTAAAACAAGTACGCCAATAAACCCAGCGCAGTTAGCCCTTCGCGGACAAAGGTACGAATGGCATCGGTTGCGGCGTTAGTGACTTGCCCAACATTATTGGTGATACGCGAAATCATGTGACCGCTGTTATTGGCATCAAAATAGACAGTGGGTAATTCGGTATATTTATCAAAAATCTCACAACGTAACGTATGTACTACGTTACAAGAGACTTTGGATAAAAAATAGTTACCCAAAAACGCGCCAATGCTACGCACCACAATCAAGCCACTAAACAACAGCGGCAACAAATACATTTTCTCGCGGTTGTGGCTTTGTAAGGTGTTGATGATGTTTTTAATCAAGGCAGCAAACAACGGCTGTGTAGCGGAATAGATTAAAAAGCCAAATATACTCACCACAAATAGAGCGCGATGAGGTTTTAAATAGGTCAATAATCGCTTGTAGATTTGCGCGTTACCGCTAAGTTCTTTCTTCATAGTGTTGATATGTTTTGTTTATGAGATTTGTCCACGGAAAACTGGACATTGCTTTAAAGATACTGGGAAACGCCTTTTTTAGCGATTAAAAACTCCTTATCCGCTAAGCGTTCCATTAAGCGGGCGTAATTGACATCGTGTTGACTGCGGTCGTTATGACTGTGCCAACAATGTAGCACAGGTGCGGCAAATCGCCCTTCTTTACGGCGCACGCCTGCATGAATCAAACGGATGACTAAATCAGAATCTTCATAACCCCAACCTTCAAACAGTTCATCAAAGCCGTTGACGTGCAAAAAATCTTCGCGCCAGATTGCCAAATTACAGGTCATGGCTTTTTGCCATTTTTGTGGTTGGATTTTTCTTAGAAATCCTAGCGGTAGTTTTAAAAATGGCAGGGTACGATTGATTTTGCCTTGTAAGCGTAGTTTCAAAAAATAACTCGCGGGTTTTTCATGCAGTAACAGCGACTTTGCCATCACTTCTTGGGTAAACGTTTGGCTTAATAATACCCGATTACCCGCGACAAAATAGCCTGCCTCCGCTAAGCGTCTATGCGTAGCAATAAAATCAGGGCGAGCAATACAATCACCATCCAGAAACAGAAGATATTCACCTTGGCTTTTCGCAACGGCTTTGTTGCGTATCGTACCTGCGCGAAAACCTTGGTCTTCATGATGAACGTAACGGAATGGTACGGGACTGTCCGCGCCATAGCTTTGGGTTAAAGCTAGATTTTCAGCCGAAGAGCCATCATCAGCAATGATAACTTCAAAATTCAAATCGGTTTGTGCGTATAGACTTTTTAAACACAGTTGTAAGGCAGCAGCCCAATTGTAAGTGGTGATAATGACTGAGATTAACTTCATAAGCGGGTATTTTTTTCGTTTTGTAAAAACCACAGTTTAACATAACGATAATAAGCTCCTTCTGCATTGGAGATAGCTAACAGCAAACCTTGTTGCCCATCTAAAAATGCGGCTTTTAAAAAATAAGTGCGTATAAATGTCCATAGTCCTTTCATGATGGCTTTAGGCAAGGAAGATCGCACGCCTTTTTCATCCAGTAACTTCGCGCCTAATGAAGAATAATTATTCACCTTGTGTAGCACTTCTTCAAAATCGACAAACGCATCATGCAGAAACGGCATGGTTAAGCGACCAATCTTGCCTGTCACGATAATGCGCTCATGCACGACTGCATCGGTAAACTCACCACATTCACGGCGAAATAAACGCAACACATAATCAGGAAACCAGCCGCCATGACGCATCGCACGTCCGCAATAATTCGATAAACGCGGAATTTCAAAGCCGTTAAGGTCAGGCGTTTGCATGGCGGCAATAATTTCAGCTTTCAATTCAGGCGTGACAATTTCATCGGCATCAATCGACAACACCCAATCTCCTGTCGCTTTATTTAACGCCCGTTGTTTTTGTATGCCAAAACCTTGCCAATCAGTGATATAAACATGATCGGTATAAGTGCGGCATACGCCCACCGTGTCATCGGTACTGCCAGAATCCAAGACAATAATTTCATCCGCCCACGCGACAGATTGCAAACAGCCACCGATATGCGGGGCTTCATTTTTAGTGATAATAATCACGCTGAGAGTTGACATAGTTAATCGACCATCAACCAAGCAGTAGCCCTATCTAACTCAGCAGGTGAAAAATACGCAACAGGAAAACTACGAAAACCCGCACCCACTGACATTAATGTTAAGTCGCGCCATTTTTCTGCACCGACTATTGCCATTTTTTTAATATATGGATCGCTTTTTTCCTGAAATGACACATCAGCCCAATTTTCGTCTTTACTCCAGCCTTGAAAATCGTCTAAGAGAGTAAGAATACTAATCTTACCGCGCTCTGGGATAACATCAAAGGTCGCTCTTTGTAAAGCGAGTTGCTCAGGATAGGTAAATAAACCAGATAGTTTGACGGTCACAACGCCATCAATGTTACTTATGATTTCCGCGCTCATAGTGTTTTCCAAAGGGTTTAATAGCGTGATGGTAAGTTATTCACCGCTTGCAAATCCCACGCTTGCGGTTCGATAGAGGCTTCTAACTGGTTTTCAGTAACATCATCTAAGTCACTGAAAAAATCTAAACCTGTTTGAGCTTCGATATTATCAATACTGGTTACAAATTGGCTTAAGGGTTCATTGCCTTTAATGGTTTGCGGCACTAAAAATGCCAGCACTTTAGACGATTGATTGGGTTTAGCTTCGGTGATGTATATCTTGTAAAACGCATCGGGAATTTCTACGCGCCATGATGAAGATAAGCGTTCAGTTGAACCTGTAAAGACAGGTCCTGTAATCACCCAAATTTTATCCGCCTGTTTGGTGAAATATTTAGCTTCAACTTCTTCTAAACGTTGCCAAAATTGTCGATTCAATTTTGGCGTTTGTGGACTGATATTGGTCATTAAAAAACTATCTTTTTGCCCTTCTGCGCCATAAAGATGACTAATCGCATAATTGGGTGCGTTATGCCCACGATCATAACCGCTTTTGTTATAGCTATCGTGCTTGATACGGTTAAAGACTCGCTTATCGGTGCTAAAACGCGTAAGACGCGGCAACGATGGCTCACCTTCATCAATCGGTGTTAACGCATATTCCACCCACAACGGATTACCGCGTATATCAGAATAGCCCACGATAAACCCGTGATTGCGCAGTGTATGAAACCAAGTATTGATGCTAAAGCTGGTGGCTTTGGGCTTGCCTTGATAGAGCAAATTATCACTACAGCCAACTAAGCCGATGATTAACGCCGACAACAATAACGAACGAAACAGACTATTCATAAATTCAGATTAATAATTTCTCTTAACAATGCAGTGGCATAACTGCCAGCAGGTAAAGTGAAGCTTAGGGTTAATGTGGCATCGTCTATAAATTGCCATTGTAAATCGGGGATATTGACTCGCAAAGCGCGGCGGTCTTGTTCTAAACCACACGCTATTAAACCATCGGCTAATTCTGAATAACTAGCGATAATACTGTGTTCTAATGGCGAAAGTTCAGCACACCCTTTACCCCATAAAATACCTGTCGGGTGAATTTCTTGAGCAGCAAGTCGGCGATTAATATCTGCATCCACTTGTTCCGTTTTAAAAAAACTATGCGAACCATCAAACGCGCAATATTCACCTTTTTGTGCCTGATTCCAGGTTTTATCTAAAACTCGTTGAGCTAAAATTTGATTAAACAAATACGAACGAGCTGCTGATAAATAAATGCTACGTTGTTCACGTCCCACTTTCGCACCTTCAAACATTGCCAGTGCTTTATTAACATTCTGCCCTGCATGACCAAACCGCTGTTCACCATAATAATTGGCAATACCGTCTGTTTTTATTGCGTTAAGTTGTTGTTCGGTTTTTATTTTGTCACCTTGCCAATCTCGAATAACTAATTGAAAGCTATTACCCGATAACACGCCGCGCTTTAGTTTCCGCGCATGACGCACAGAATGCAAGACTTTGATAGTATCAGTTTCAAAGCCATACCAATCTGGATCCGCTTTACCCGCTAACCAAACGCTAAACCACTGACTAGTGACGGCGTGGCGATCTTTAAGCCCTGCATAGCTCACGTCACGTTGTCTAACGCTTGCAAATTTTGCTAATTGCCTTGCCACATAATCAGTATTTTCCCCCGTCTTTTCGATGAATAAAAAAACGTGTTCACCTGAACCAGACGGCTCAAAAGCTAGCTGTTCAGTAACGATAAAATCTTCAGGTACAGCGCGAATTTTGCCTTGTCCAGACGGCGCACCCTGCACATAAGCCCAAACGGGCAGCTCTATGGCACTCATTTTTCAATTAACACAATCGCTTGTACCGCAATGCCTTCTTTCCGTCCTTCAAAACCTAATTTTTCAGTGGTGGTGGCTTTCACATTAATACAATCAAGCGGCACTTTTAAATCGTCGGCAATATGAAAACACATCGCCGCTGTGTGCGGTGACATTTTTGGGGCTTGCGCAATAATAGTTATATCGGCATTCACCAGCTTATAACCTTTCTCTTGTACCACTTTATAAACATGACGCAATAACACCCGACTATCCGCGCCTTTAAAAGCAGGATCAGTATCGGGAAAATGTTTGCCTATATCACCTAATGCCGCCGCGCCTAAGAGCGCGTCACTTAAGGCGTGTAACACCACATCACCATCCGAATGTGCTTCTAAACCTTGTGAGTACGGAATAGTGACACCGCCTAAAATAATATACTCGCCGTTGCAAAAACGGTGGACATCATAGCCCTGACCTACTCTAATCATTTTGTTACTCCTAATATGACCTAAATATAAACAATATGATGCCTTGTAGAGATGCTGTAATGCAACGTCTCTCGAAAGTGCAGTATAAGCTATGTAAATTTATTGCCTTATATACCTTATAGAATAGCTTTATATAACACAGTTTATTATTGTGTAATTGCATAAATACTAGGAATAACCTGATACAGATAAGCGGCATAATTTTTGCTGAAATAGCTTTCTAAAAACTCTATCAGTCGTTATGCTCGAATTTTACAATGTCTAAACATCGCTTACTCGACAAACTATTTCGTCATCATAGTATGGAATTAATGACATTCGCTCATTCCCGCGTTGGTCAAGTAGACGCTGAAGACCTTGTTCAGGAAGCGTATTTGCGCTTATTGCAACATCCTGATTGCACTACGATTCATAATCCGCGAGCTTATTTATATAAAATTATTGCTCATCTGGGCTTTGATTATCATCGTCGTACCTCATTGCGTAATCAATATATCGAGTTGAATGGCTTTGAAGCTGATAGTGTTATTTCATCGTTACCATCACCTGAGACATTAACTGATGGGCAGTTATTGTTAAAAAAATGTTTAATGGCATTGGAAACCTTGCCTGAAGTATATCGTCATGTATTTTTGCTAAACCGCGTTGATGGCTTATCACACAAAGAAATTGCCAAGGCGTTACAATTACCGCAACGCACTGTTGAGCGTTATTGTGCTAAAGCCTTAGCGCATTGTTTTGTAACCACTTTCCACGATAAATCCTAATATGACAGCCAGACAAGCAAGCACTATTCAGCAACAAGCCAGTTATTGGGTCACACGTCTGCATTCAACTGACTGCACCGATGCTGAGCGTTATGCGTTTGATGGTTGGTTAGCCAAAAATGAACAACACCGTATTGCCTATCAACAGGTTTTAGCTTTCTGGCAAGAGTTAGCACACATTGAATCCCACGCAGGGGCTGAATTGAAGGCGGCGCGGGCTTATTTGCGTGACCACCGCCAAGCACGGCGTAAGGTTTCGAGCAAACGGGCGGCAACAGTGTTATCGCTACTGCTGGTGATGAGTGTCAGTCCTCTGTTTTGGTCATGGCTCAATACGCAAAATTACCATACAGCAAAGGGTGAACACTCGAGTATTGAACTCAGTGATGGTTCACAGATTGAGTTGAATACCGATACCGAAGTGAGCGTGCAGTACACGGACAAGGGGCGTAATGTAAAACTCCATCATGGTGAAGCACTATTTACAGTGATTCATAACACTGAAAAGCCATTTACAGTAACTGCCGCTAATGGCGTAATTAAAGATATAGGCACACGGTTTAATGTTTATCAACAAACCGCCAAAGTATCGGTGACAGTATTGGAAGGCGAAGTCAGTATTACCACGACAAATAACGCGACACCTTTTCCCATAAAACCTAATCAACAACTCAGTTACGATACCAACGGGCAATTAACACCTATCACAGCCGTTGATATTCGTACTACTACCGCGTGGCAAAACAAACAATTGATATTTAAAGCTCAGCCCTTGAGCGTGGTCATCGAACAACTGGCGCGTTATCACAACGTGAGCTTGCAAATAGCCGACCCACATTTGCAAACTCTTAAAGTGAGCGGCATATTTCCCAGTGATGATTTGCATGTCGCTCTGAATACCATTGCCAATGCACTGCCCATTAAAATAACCTCTACTGGAGCAACGGCATTGGTCATTCAAGCGGCTGATTAACAGTTTCATGTTTTTCGTGGACAACATTAATTTTTTTCAAAAAGTGGCGGTGTTAGCGCATTCAATCAGTCTTATTAGTTAGTGTCACAAACTAACTAACCCTCAAGGAGATCGAATGCGTACAGATGGCAACTCTGCTTACCACTTGCAGTTTACATAAGTTGCTCACAAGCTGAATCAAATACTTATCAATTTAATATACCTGCTCAACCGCTTAGCTCTGCATTAAATGCCGTCAGTGAACAGACAGGGTTGCAACCTTTTTATGCCGATGGTGTGGTAGCGGGCAAACAAAGTCCTGCACTTAAAGGTAATTACAGCAAACAACAAGCGTTAGAAATATTATTGGCTGATAGTGGTTTAAGCCATACCTTTACGGGAGAAAATACGATCGCTGTAAAAAAACCAGCGGCTACATCTAGTGGTAAACAACAAGCCAATGATGGTTCGGTACACGCTTTAGCCACTATGACCGTAACCGATAAGAAAGCGGCGGGGGATGATCCTTTAAGCAAAAGCTATCGAGTGAATGATAGTTCAGTCGCAACTAAAACGGATACACCGCTCATGGAAACGCCGATGTCAGTACAAGTCGTACCCAGAGCGGTTATGGATGATCAAAAAACCACCAGAATTACCGATGCTTTGGAAAATGTCAGTGGTGTTCGCGCTCAACCTTCATTAGGGATTGGTAACAGCTTCATCATTCGTGGTTTTCAAAATGGTAGTATTTATCGTAATGGTCTACGATCCAATGGTATTTTCCCGCAAGAATACGATACAGCGAATCTACAAAGTATTGAGGTACTTAAAGGACCTGCTCAATTATATGGTCGAACCGAACCTGGCGGTCTGGTTAGTATCACGACCAAAAAACCGTTGGACATACCTTATTATTCACTGGAACAACGTTTTGGTTCCTATAATTTATACCGTACTGAATGGGATGCAACTGGACCAATTGATAAAGATAAAACCCTGCTGTATCGATTTACTGGTTCATACCAAAACAATAACTCATTCAGAGATTTTTATTTTAACGACAGAATGTTTTTCGCGCCTAGCATAACGTGGCGACCCACTGAATCGACTGATGCAACACTGGAACTTCAGGTGCTGAATCAGAATTATATATCTGATTTTGGTATTCCTGTGGTTGGTACAAAACCAGCACCCATTCCCATTAGCCGTTCATTGGATGATCCCAATACGCCTAAAAGTAATCTTAATCAAGTACAGCTAGGCACATTGGTGAACCATCGTTTTAATGATAATTGGGCAATACACAGTCGCTTTTTGGCGAACTTCGCACATGGTGATAGCACTTTTGTGAATCCCGCTCCTGCGTTTAATGCCGCCGCCGCTTTTGATCAAACGACAGGGATCATGCAGCGAAATATTTTTAGCCAAGCCGAAGATAGTACCGATTATGCAACTAATCTTGATCTTACTGGTAAGTTTGATCTGGGCTTTACTAAACACAATGTTTTGCTGGGTTTTGATTTTTACCGTTCTTTTGAAACCTACGGTATACAAGGTCTTTGGATTACACCCAATCCAGATTTAGCAATCAATATTTATAACCCGACCCCCAGTTATGGAATACCTCAGTCGCTATTCGATACTACGTTGGCAAAGAGACAAAGAGCGACTGACCGTAGCATGTTCTACAACCAATGGGAAGGCATCTATTTTCAAGATCAAATTACCCTATGGGACAAACTACACATCATGGGTGGTGGGCGTTACGATTGGACTGAAACGGGTAGAGGGAATGGTCTTAGTTACCCTCAGGCTAATAGCGTTTTGCAAGCATCTGGCAGACGCTTTGATAGTGGTTTTAGTCCGCGTGTAGGTATTTTGTACGAACCGATTAAAGAACTCAGTATTTATGGTAACTGGACAACCTCATTCGGTGCCAATAATGGCATATCAGCAACGGGCTCGACTTTTGACCCACAAATCGGCGAACAATTTGAAGCGGGCATAAAAACATCGCTATTTGACAACCGCTTACTGGGTACATTGGCATATTATCACTTGACTAAAGACAATTTACTGACACCTGATTTAAGTACCGCTGATCCTAATGACAGTAAATCCACAGGTAGACAACGTAGCCAAGGTGTTGAGTTGGATATAACGAGGCAAATTACCGATGCCTTAAGTGTGATTGGTAGCTATGCCTATACTGATGCACGAGTGACGCGTGATAACGGTGGTCTTCAAGGTATGCGCTTAAGTAACGTCCCTGAAAACTCGGATAGCTTGTGGGTTAAATATGACTTTAGTCACTATAAACCATTAAAGGGGTTTTAGCATGGGCTTAGGCGGTGTTGCTGCTAGTCAACGACAAGGTAACATCGACAATACTTTCCTATTACCAGGTTATGTGCGTATGGACATGTTCGCAGTCTATTCATTTAATGTAGAAGTTACGCATTGACA
>DFWO01000192.1 GCA_002380945.1 Methylococcaceae bacterium UBA4132
CACCACGCTTTCAAATGTGTTTGATTTGGCAGTCTTAGCCGCTTTCTTAGTTTCGCTAGGGTCTATGCCGTTGGCTAACAGTTCTCGTGCTTTGTCTCGCTGTTCACGCGCCATCTTTAAGCTGGTGTCAGGATATACCCCTAATGCTAAAACCTTTTCTTTGCCGTCATAGCGATACTTCAAGCGAAAGTATTTAGACCCATTGGGATTGATTAACAGGAATAGCCCTTTTTCATCGGTTAGCTTAAAGGGTTTATCTTTTGGTTTAGCGTTCTTTATGGTGGTATCGGTTAGTGGCATGGGGGTATTTTATTTTCAAGGTTTCAACATACCCCCGTTTATACCCCATCAACACCCCGACTGGCAACGAACTAAAACGGACACTATAGGACAATAAAAAACCCGCTAAATCAGATAACTTGCGGGTTTATGAACGTCATAGAACGTTGCTGTACTGCTATATGGTACCGAGAAAAGGACTTGAACCTTCACGGGCTTGCGCCCACCAGCACCTGAAGCTGGCGTGTCTACCGTTCCACCACCTCGGCATGAGTTGCTTGTGACAGCAAAGTGAGCCGCGAACTATACGCATTTGGCTTATTTTTGTCAATAAAGTAAAAAATAAATAACATACGGTCTACAAAACAATGTTTTACCTCATACCGTAAGCCTGTATCATAGTAACTATAAGCTTAATCCAGCCATTACCATTATTGTGTATCTCCATGCCCCCGAAGTCTAAAAAAACCGCCGAGTTCAACTCAACCAAAGACCCTTATGCTCAGCGCGAAGCTGAAAAATATGAAAACCCAATTCCTAGCAGGGAGTTAATACTCCAGCTTATCGAACAGAAGGGTAAACCGCTGTTACGCACAGAAATTGCCAGTGCGTTTCAGCTGGAATCCGAGGACGATTTAGAAGCCTTGCGCCGTCGTTTGCGAGCAATGGAACGCGACGGACAACTATTATTTAATCGCGGGCAACAATATTGCTTAGTCGATAATAAGAATTTAATTGTCGGTCGTGTTATCGGTCATGCGGATGGTTTTGGTTTTGTGCGACCAGACGATGGTTCGGATGATTTATTTTTATCACCGCGTGAAATGAATCCTTTGTTGCACAATGACCGTGCCTTGGTTCGCGTCGCAGGAATCGATAAAAAAGGGCGCCGAGAAGGCGCGTTAGTCGAAATTTTAGAACGCAACACCCACCAAATTGTCGGGCGGCTTTATAAAGAAGATGGCTATACTTATGTTGTTCCAGACAATAAAAATATTGCCCAAACCGTCTTAATTCAAAAAGGTGGTATCGGTAAAGCTAAGCAAGGACAAATCGTTATTGCTGAAATTACTGAACAACCCACCAAACTGCATCAACCCATCGGGCGCATTATTGAAGTCCTAGGCGATCATCTCGCGCCAGGTATGGAAATCGAAATGGCGATTCGCTCTTACGATTTGCCTAATACTTGGTCAGACGAACTGCTGGAAGAAATCAAGCCGCTTACCTCTGAAGTTCCCGAAGAAGCTAAAGCCAATCGCGTCGATTTACGCGATATTCCACTAGTCACCATAGACGGCGAAGATGCCCGCGATTTTGATGACGCGGTGTATTGCAAAAAAACCCCCAAAGGTTGGAAATTATTAGTCGCCATTGCCGATGTGTCGCATTATGTCAAAGTCGGTACAGAACTCGACAAAGAAGCGCATAAACGCAGCACCTCCGTGTATTTCCCTGAGCAAGTCATTCCGATGTTGCCCGAAATATTATCCAACGGCTTATGTTCACTCAATCCTAACGTAGACCGTTTATGTATGGTGTGCGAGATGCTGATTGATAGCGAAGGCAAAGTATTACGTTCCAAATTTTTTGAAGCTGTAATGCGCTCGGCAGCGCGGTTGACTTATACCGAAGTTGCCAAAATGCTGGTTGACGGTGATAAACCGCTGGCGAAAAAATACGCTGCATTGATGCCGCATTTAAAAGAACTGTACGCGCTGTATAAAGTCATGCGTATCAGCCGTGAACAACGCGGCGCGATGGATTTTGACACCTTAGAAACGCGCATCATTTTTGCTGAAAACCGCAAAATTGAAAAAATCGTCCCCGTGGTGCGTAACGATGCCCACAAACTGATTGAAGAATTCATGATTACTGCCAACAGCGCGGCAGCAAAATTCTTAAACAGTAAAAAAATGCCCAAGCTGCTACGCATACACGAAGGTCCTAGCGCGGATAAACTGCTCAACCTGAAAACCTTTCTCGGTGAAATGGGCTTAAAACTCGGTGGTGGCGCAACGCCCACGCCGCTAGATTATATGCACCTAGTCGATAGCATCCAAAACCGCCCTGATGCACATTTAATTCAAACTGTGTTATTGCGCTCCATGTCGCAAGCAGTGTACAGCCCTGAACTGAAAGGGCATTTTGGTTTAGCCTTAGAAGCCTATGCGCATTTCACCTCACCCATACGCCGCTATCCTGACTTATTAGTACACTGTGCCATCCGCCATATTCTGCAAGGCAAAAAACCTGAAAGTTTTGTCTATGGCGTGCCAGACATGGTGGTACTCGGCGAGCATTGCTCCGCGAACGAACGCCGCGCAGATGA
The DNA here is from genome assembly GCA_002380945.1 of Methylococcaceae bacterium UBA4132. Lineage (GTDB taxonomy): Bacteria > Pseudomonadota > Gammaproteobacteria > Methylococcales > Methylomonadaceae > UBA4132. Next base: position 2,612 of record DFWO01000192.1, read on the forward strand.
TGCCACCCGCGACGTTACCAGTTGGCTGAAATGCGAATATATGCTGGATAAAATCGGCGACGAATTTACAGGCATCATCTCCGCCGTCACAGGCTTTGGCTTTTTTGTCGAACTAGCAGAGATTTATGTCGAAGGCTTAGTACATATCAGTAACCTTGGGCAAGATTACTTTCATTTTGACCCAACCAGTCATCAGTTAAAAGGTGAACGGACTAACGTGAATTTTCGTTTAGGCGACAGCGTTAAAGTTAAAGTCGTGCGCGTGGATTTAGACGAAAAGAAAATTGATTTTGAGTTGGTGAAAAAAGAAGCGTCTGTTAAGAAAACAGGTGGTGCGCCTGTGAAGAAAAAACGGCGGAAGAAAGTGGCGAAATTATAGGGGGTGGCATCGCCCACCAAACAACAATGGCGGCAAATATTAAAGATGAGAATATATCCACGCCCGAATGGTGGGCAATTGCCCACCCTTGTATCTCTCCAA
>DFWO01000186.1:0-15991 GCA_002380945.1 Methylococcaceae bacterium UBA4132
ATTAAAAGCGGCTGGAGTTGATGGAGCTTTAGTTTTCACGCTAAATAATATTCAAAAATCGACACAATATGTGCCTGGAACGGTTAGTTATACACCTCCTGTTGGTATGTATCGCTTTGGCGGCTACTACGGCGGTATGTATGACACCATGTATGGTATCGGTGGATATACTCAAACACCTGGTTATTATGTAGAAAATACAAATTATGTGATGACGACCAATTTTTATAATGTGGTTAATGAGTCATTACTCTGGTCAACACAATCAGGAACAATGTCACCTTCATCGCTGGCTGATTTTTCTGCTTCTTATGGAGCTGCCGTTGTCAAAGCATTCATAGCATCTGGCGTGGTTAGTAAATAACACCAGCAATATAATTTTATCTAAACAGTAGGTTAGACAAGCCAGAGCTGAGGGGGTAACGACACAGGATGTAAAAACGATAAAATGCAAATTCAAAACAATAAAATTAGGAGTAATCTATGAAATACAAACACTTAGCTTTAATTATCGCGATGGCAACCAGTTTGCCAATGATGAACATTGCACAAGCAGAAGAAGCTGGCGTACCACCCGTAGCCGATGCTGTTAAAACCGCAGCAAACGAAGCAAAAGTTGCCGAAGATGGTAACGAACTCAATATGTTTCGCTTCAGTATGCAAATGGACAGAATGGAATTCGTCAAGAAATCCATGAATCTGAGTGGCGATCAAGAAAAGAAATTCATGGATCAATACTATGTTTTTGATGCTTTAATGAAAAAAGCAAATGATAAACGCATCGCAATTATTGCGGATTATGCAGAACACATCGACAGCATCACAGAAGCAAAAGCAGGCGAACTTGCTAAAAAATCACTTGCGTTTCGTAAACAACGTGCGACCCTTCTTGAACAGTTCTACGGCAAGATAGCAAAAGCCACCTCGAAAACCATCGCCGCCCGCTTTCTGCAAGTAGAAAGCATTATACAAGGTGCTGGCGATGTCGCTATCGGTTCTAAAATTCCTTTAATGCCGAAATAACTGTGTGATTGAGTTGCTAATTTTTGGCAACCCAATACAATACTCTTGCATGGTTATTATCTATTAGCTGTACAATTAAAATGATGTTACCAGAATACAAGCTTTGCTTGTGGTAACAGGCAAAGCTTGTACTTCTTGAAATTATTGAGAAATTTCAAATCACAGTCATTGCGGCATGGATTGCCGCAATCCAGAAGCTATAGATGGCGAGACTTTAACACATCCATGTGTCCTAGATTCTGGCAATCCATGCCAGAATGACAGTTCAAGTTATTGAGTGTACAATAGTCAAGGGGTATAACAGTCCAATTAGATATTTTCTCGCCAGATAAGGAAATCCAAGTGTTACTCTAAGTTCATGAATATGCTTAGGTATTATTCCGTTATTCTTTTGATGGCTAAACGAAATGGATAATTAAAATCTATTTTTATTAGGCTACTATATCTACATTAATTTAACGAGTTGATAAATGTCTTCACCAAAAACCCTTGTTCCATGCCATAAACCACATCGACTAATTCCAAGCCTACAGTGCGATGTGTCACCATTATGAGGGTTTTATTCTTAGCAAAACCAGCTAACGCGCCCAGTACCTCGCGTTCAGTTTGCTCATCTAAACCTTCAGTCGGTTCATCTAATAGCAATATGGGGGCATTTTTAAGGTGTAGTCGTGCTAAAGCAATACGTCGCGCTTCACCACCTGAAACTTTTACGCCACTTTCACCGACCCAAGTATTCATGCCTTCGGGTAAACGGGCTATAAACTCAGTGAGTCCTGCAAAGTTTATGGCTAGCTTGAGTTCGTTTACGGTGGCGTGGGGTTTAGCGATTAATAAATTCTCTTTGATAGAGGCGGCGAATAATTGACTGCGTTGCGACAATACGCCAAAACAACTTAACAGTTTATCGTGATTAAGCTGATTAATGGGTGTATTGCCTAACAGAACGACACCGTGTTCTGGGTCGTAATGACGGGTTAATAACTGTAATAGCGTGGTTTTACCTGAACCACTCGCGCCGATGATACCGATTTTTGTACCTTGTGGCATAGTGAGACTTAGGTTTTTTAATACCCAGTTGGACTGTTCTGAGTAACGAAAACTGACCCCATCCAAGCGCAAATCATAGCGATTCGGTAACGCGCTAGTTTGGCTAGCCATCTGAATAGTCGGTGTTAAAGTTGCTAAATGTCGAACCCGTTGTGCGGCGGTTTGGGTTTTTGCCAACATTTGCATTGCTTGCGGCAAAGGCTGCACCAGTTCAAAAGCGGCAAGTACACAAAAAATCACTATCGCAATGTTCGCACCTGATAATTCGTCGTGTTGATAAGCTAACCCAACTAGGATTACCGCGACTAACAAAGCTAATTGTGACAATAACAGCGTAAGTGCCGATGACAAGGCAGTTAAACGATTATTGTCTGCTTCGGTTTCAATCAACCGCTCTGAATTTTTTATAAACCGTTGAGCGAATCGTGCATAAGCTTGATTAGCGAGTAAGTCCGTCATGCCTTGTAGTAATTCCAATTGCCGTAGCCGTAAACTTGCCGCTAGCGTGACAACATTTTCGGCACCATCACGTCCTAACTGATTGAATAACCACGGCACAGCCACAGAGGCGATTAACAATAAACAGCCTGTCGTGAAACTAATGAATGGATCATAAGCGTATAAAAACACCGTAACAGCCGTCACGCCTAACGCGGCAACAATTGCAGGGGCGAGTAAGCGCAAATACAGTGCGTCTAAAGCATCAATATCAGCCGTCATGTGGCTGAGTAAATCACCACTACGCGCTTCGGATAATCGTCCTAAAGCCAACGGAATCAGTTGCGCGAAAAACCAAACTCTTATTTCCGTCAGTACGCGAAAGGTGGCTTCATGCGTGGCTAGGCGTTCACCGTAACGCCCTAATGTGCGGGTGATAGCTAAGGCGCGAATTTGTGCAGCGGGTAGCATAAAATTAAACAGCAACACGTCACCGCCTAAACCCGCAATGGCAGACGCGCTGATAAACCAGCCTGACAAAGTGAGTAAGGTGATAGTGGCAAAAGCGGTAATTAATGCCAACATAACACCACCTACCAACCAAAGGCTGTGTGGTTTGAACAGACGTAGGAAAAACGCTAAATCGTTCATGCTAAGCGTCCATGTTGCAAGACGATTTGTCTGTCCATGCCTTCAATCACTTCTGCATCATGACTGGCAATGATTAACGTTTTATCATTAAACAATTGCTTAATTACGACTAATAAGCATGTTTTGGTTTCTTTATCGAGATTCGCGGTGGGTTCATCCAAAATAATGATGTCGGCATTTTTCAAAAAAGCACGCGCTAAGGCAATGCGTTGCTGTTGCCCACCTGATAGACCGTAGCCGCGTTCGCCTATCAAAGTTTGTAAACCGTCGGCTAACTGTTCGCTAAATTCGGTTACGCCTGCTAATTTCGCCGCTGTTTGAATTTGCTGAGCGGTGGTGTGAGGATTCGCTAGGGCAATATTGTCATAAATACTGCCATAAAATAGATAAGAGCTTTGTCCGATGTATGCCATGTTTTGCAAAGCATGGTTACGGTTTAATGCTTGTCCGTTTAACCAGATACTTCCTTCTGTTGCCGTTTCAAAACCTGATAATAAATTTAACAGTGTGGTTTTACCTGCACCTGATGCACCGATTAGAGCAATTTTTTCGCCTTGATGAATGTTTAAGTTGATGTCGGTTAATACTTGCCGTTGATCGTAGCTTTTGCTGACATTGTTAAATTCGATAAGCGACTTGGATTGTTGGGTTACGCTATCGCTAACCCAACCTACATTTGTTTTTTCAACTTGTTCTAAAATAGTCAAAATCGCATCCGCCGCACCCAACGCCGCCGCTTTATCGTGGTAATAAATGGCTAGTTGTCGTAATGGTATAAAAAACTCAGGGGCTAACAGCAGCACGAATAGCGCAATCTTAAAACTAATAGGCGGTGCAAAGGTGAAATGAATCTGCCCTAATAAAATCAAACCTACATACACAGCTACTAATGCTACCGCCACCGCGCTGAAAAACTCTAAAACTGCTGACGATAAAAACGCAATGCGTAACACGGCCATGGTTTTTTCTCGAAAACCATCGGCAACTTTGTGAATGTTTTTTAATTCCTGTTCCGCTTGCCCAAATAGTTTGAGGGTTGCCAAGCCTTGCAATCTATCCAAAAAATAACCACTCATGCGCGTTAGGGCTAAAAATTGACTACGTTGTGTGGAACTTGCACCCATGCCAACCAGAATCATGAACAGTGGAATCAGTGGCGCAGTGAATAATAAAATGCAGCCAACCAGCCAATTAATCGGCATGACTACGGCTATCATAATGAACGGCAAGAGTCCGACAATGTAGTGTTGTGGTAGATAACGCGAGAAATACGGTGCGAGTGCGTCCACTTGCTCTAAGGTGACAGCGGCTAACGCGCCACTTTGTTGGTTTTTTAATGCTGCACTGCCAAGAACGGCAAAGGTGTCAGTGAGTTGTTGGCGTAAGGCAGTGCGAATGCTTGCACCTGCTTGAAATCCTGTTACTTGTTGGGCATACACACAGAAACTACGAAAGATAAACACCACGACTAAACCCGCTAATAGGGGGATTAACGGTTTTAGCGTGGCATTATCTATAATCAATGCGGATAAAATATTTGCCAGTAATCCTGCTTGAATAATTACCGCAATACCATTAGCAATCCCTGCTAACGCGGTAAGTAGTATCGACTTGCGTACCGTTTTACTTTGCTTTTTTAACCAACGCGCACAAATTTTTTCACGCGCTTGGTGTTGGTCAAAATAGCGTTGGTTATCATCGGGATGCACTGCGTACCCTACTTTTTAACATCGCTATCATCAGGACAACCATAATTTTTTGCCGTGTACGATAATAAGCCGATGGAAAAACTTAAAATAGCAATACATGCCGTGATGCCCATCAGTAAATACAAATGAAAGTTGTCCGCCACTTTTTGTACATCAATCACTAAATGCCGTGATAACGCGGTGATGGCGATATAAATCAAAAACTGCACAGGTAAACGATGGGTTTTAAAATAAATACCCACCATTGCACCCAATTCCAGATAAATAATAATAAAATATCTTCTAAATTGGCATGTCCTGTTCGTATCATGTCGATGTAATCATGTGCGGCTGACCACACAATGGTTGCACCAATGACAAACAAAGCAATGTAATGAAAGGTATCGACTAAACGATTGCCTAGTTTTTGAATCAATACCATCGTGTTATCGTTCATCATTAAACCGCGTGTATTTGCTGACAGGCAGTTTTAATCAAGGTATCAACGTCTTCAGCAATAGGTACAGATGCACCATTAGCTAACGGATAAGTTGCCACGCCTAACGTAACGTCTATAGCTAAGTCCCTAGGGGCTTTGATTTGTGTCATGATGTGTTCTTTAAAATGTCCTGCCGTGGCTTCCGCGCGTTTGAATGACACACCAGGTAATACGATAAGCAACACTTGCTCATTCATACGCGCGGCAATATCCACGCCTTCACGAATTTCTTCTTTTAAATAATCCACGACATTGCGCAATACCGTATCTGATTCATAATCCAAAAGTTGATGTTGTTGATTAAACTGCTCTAAACTCAGCGCAATAATGGAAAACGGAAAGCCATTATTGCGCGAGTTTTCGACTTTTTCTTTTAAGCGCGTCATCATCACGTCTTTAGTGAACAGGCGCGTCAACGGGTCTAGCGGAACGTGTTCTTTTTCAAAGGTTTCTTGCGCTTCAAAGCGGAGAATGTGCAGAATGCCTAATGAGCAAGCCAGTAATAAACCTAATATCCAACTAAAATACCACATGAGTGTCTCCTAATAAGCCGTATGGTCGTTGTTATGAATATGTTCCAGAGTAATTTTTCCCGACAATACGCGGAACACCCAACTGGTGTAAACGATAATAAGCGGTAAAAAAACCACCGTGACCCAAAACATAATCGCCAAGGTGGTATGGCTGGAACTGGCATCCCAAACAGTTAAGGAATGATTAATGGACTGACTCGCTGGAATTAAGAATGGAAACATCGACACGCCAGCAGTCAAGATGATGGACGTAATGGTAAGCGAACTACTAACAAAGGCTGATTTTAAGTATTGCTGTTTTGATAGCAGAATAGTCAACACGCCCGCCATAAAACCCAGACTAGGCACAAGAATTAACAAAGGATACTGCTGATAATTGTGCATCCATAAGCCAGCCGTTTTTTCCACGACCTTATTTAGAGGATTCGATGGCGCGTCATGTAAGATGTTTGAAGTAATTGCATAACCGTCAATATTGGCTACCCACACACCCGCTAACGCAAAAATAACCAGCATCATAATCGTAAATAGCATGACTGCTTTTTCACAACGTTGTTGAATTTCGCCTTCGGTTCTAAGTTGTAAATATACCGCGCCATGCGTAGTCAACATGGCGACGCTGAGCAAACCTGACAGCAAGGCAAACGGATTCAACAAGCTCCAAAAACTGCCGTCATAAAAAATACGCATATCATTATCGAGATGAAACGGTACACCTTGTAATAAGTTACCAAACGCGACACCAAAAATTAACGCGGGAACGAAGCCGCCGACAAATAAGGCTTTATCCCAGTTACTACGCCAGCGTTCACTGGGTAATTTACTGCGGTAATCAAACCCTAAAGGGCGCATCATTAACGCAAACAAAGTTAGTAACAAAGCCAGATAAAACCCTGAAAACGCCACAGAATAGACCATTGGAAAAGCGGCAAATAACGCGCCGCCTGCGGTGACAAACCACGTTTGATTGCCTTCCCAAGTTGCGCCCACTGAGTTAATAATCACACGCCGTTCGGTATCCGTTTTGCCTAAAAATGGCAGTAATACCGCAATGCCTAAATCAAAACCCATCATAACGGCAACGCCGATTAATAACACGCCTAAGAACAGCCACCAAATACAGCGCAGTGTTTCATAATCAAACATGATCTACTCCTTCAGCAATTTCAAAGTGGTAACGCCCTTTATGCAGACTGCTAGGGCCTAGTTTTATAAATTTGAGCATTAAGAACAGCTCTATCACTAAGAACAACGTGTACAGTCCGATAAAGCCTGACAAACTGATATATAAATCCCATTCTGTGAGCGAAGACGCGCTTAAAAAAGTCGGCAATACTTCGGCAATCGTCCACGGTTGTCGTCCAAATTCTGCAACAAACCAACCCGTTTCACAGGCTATCCACGGCAAGGGCATCATGTAAAGACTCCATTTCAATAAGGTGGTTTGCCGACAGCGACGTAGTGAGCTGGCAAACATTGCCCAAATAAATACACCCAGCATGATGAAACCACAGCCGACCATAACGCGGAATGTCCAAAATAGCGGTACAACTCTGGGAATCGAATATTGCGCGGCTAATTCAATTTGCGCGTCCGTAGCATCCACGACTTTTTCCGTGTAGCGTTTTAATAACATCCCATAGCCCAAATCTTTTTTATAACGATTAAATTCAGCGATGGTTTCGGGTGTTTTTTCACCTGTGCGTAGCGTTTGCAACAAGCCGTAAGCCTTCATGCCATTGCGAACTCGAACACGATTTTTTTCCAAAATTTCTGTTAAGCCAGTAATCGGTTCATCAATTGAGCGTGTGCCGATTAAACCCAACACCCACGGAATTTTTATCGCATAAGCTGTTTCCATTTTTTCTTGGTCTGGAAACCCAATGGCGGTAAATGAAGCGGGCGGTGGTTCGGTATGCCATTCGGCTTCAATCGCCGCGAGTTTGGCTTTTTGTACCTCACCATCGGTGTAGCCGCTTTCATCACCCAACACAATCACCGACAAACACGCGGCTAAACCAAAACCTGCGGCAATGGTATAAGAACGTCTAGCAAAGGCAGCATCACGACCGTTTAACATATAATAGGCACTGATACCCAACACAAAGGCGGCGGCGGTGGTATAACCTGCGGCAACGGTATGGACAAATTTAACTTGCGCGGCGGGGTTAAAGATTAAATCAGCAAAATGCGTGACTTCCATACGCATGGTTTCATAATTAAAATCTGCACCGACAGGATTTTGCATCCAACCATTCGCCACCAAAATCCACAACGCCGATAAATTCGTCCCGAAAGCCACTAACCAAGTGACGATTAAATGTTGCCATTTAGTCAGTTTATCCCAGCCAAAGAAAAACAAACCGACAAAGGTCGCTTCTAAAAAGAACGCCATCAAGCCTTCAATCGCCAGCGGTGCGCCAAATACATCACCGACATAATGTGAGAAATACGACCAATTCATGCCGAATTCAAATTCCATCGTTAAGCCTGTTGCCACGCCTAATGCGAAATTAATCCCAAATAGTTTGCCCCAAAATTGGGTCATGTCTTTGTAAATTTCTCTGCCCGTCATGAGGTAGGTGGATTCCATAATCGCTAATAAAAACGATAAACCCAAGGTGAGCGGTACAAATAAAAAGTGATATAACGAGGTGGCAGCAAACTGCCAACGCGATAAATCAACAACGCTTTCTGAAATCATTCCTATCTCCTAGTCACTAAAAATTCGTTTAACCTAGCTGTTTAACGGCATCTTCGGTACGAAAAAATACCTGCCCTGTTAATTGCCGTAAAAAATCGGTTTTTTGTAATTTATCCAACACGGGACCTTTGGTTTCGGCAATATTGAGGGTTTTACCCACCGCTTGTAATGCCTGATTTAAACTCTCTAAGGCTTCTAATGCAGTGGTGTCTATATCACTGACGGAGGTAAAAATCAGTACGATGTGGTGCGTGTTAGGTCGTCGCTTTAATTCGGTACTTAAAAATTCTTCGATGTAGCTGATATTGGCAAAAGTTAGGCTTTCATCAATACGAATTAACAATAAGTGATTCCATGTTTGAACATGATGACGTTTGATATTACGGTAATGTTCAGTATCGGGTACGCGCCCAACGATAGCGATATGCGGCTGACTGGTTTTGCGTAAATGACTGGCAATAGTGAGTATTATCCCCAAGGCGATACCTTCCTCAATGCCTAATGCCAATACGCCTAACAAGGTGACGACTTCGGCAATGCCATCGCCACGGTCGTAAGCCCAAGTGTGCAGAATGGTCTTGATTTTCACCAACGGCGTGATGGCGACCAGAATAATCACCGCCAAGGCGGCTTTTGGAATGTTAGTAAACCAAGGACTGCAATACATCACTGCTATGGCTAATAAAGTAGCGGCAATCAGCATTGCCATTTGTGTTCGCGCACCTGCGGAAAAATTCACCATCGTGCGACTAAATCCGCCTGCAACAGGCATTCCACCCGACAATGCGGCAGCAATATTTGCCGCGCCTAAACCGATGAGTTCTTGATTCGGGGTGATTTTTTCACTGCGCAAATTGGCGGTGACTTTAGCAATGGCGACACTTTCAATATAGGCGATTAAGGCGATAAATGCTGCATAAGGCAGTAATAGTTTGCCACGTTGACTTAGTGAATCGGTGATGGCATCAATACTCAGCTCAGGAAAACCCGATGGTACAACACCGACTACCGCAACCGAATGTCCCTTATTGGTGAGAAAGCTAACTGCAATGGTAGCAAGTACGACAGTCAATAACGGTCCACATTTGCTGATCGCGGTAATGATGGTGAGTTTTACACCCATTTTTTTTAATATCGTTGGTAATAACTGACTGAATAATAACAATAAAGCTAATGCACTAAGACTTAGCAACAAAGTCACGCTATTAAAGCCTTGTATATAGTCTGTATAACAAGCAACATCTATGCCGCAATCAGGCGTTTTTAAGCCCAGTGTTTGCGGTAACTGACTGCCGATAATCAATAATGCCGCGCCACTGGTAAAGCCTGTCAAAACAGGATGACTAATAAAATTGACCAAGCCACCCATGCGTAATACTGCCATCAATAACATGATGACACCGCTTTCTAATGATAATATCAACGCACTTTGAACAGGATAACCTAACGCACTGACGGCAGGCGCAGTCAACGCACTGGCAATCATAATAGCCGCAATGGATACAGGACCTACTGACAGTGTGCGACTGGTGCCAAATAACGCGTAAAAAATCGGTGGCAAAATACTGGCATACAGCCCTAATTGCGGTGGTAGGCCCGCTAGAATAGAGTAGGCAATACCTTGCGGGACAAGCAGAATAGCCGTAATAATGCCCGCAAATACATCATCACTCAAATCTTGGCGGCGATAATCTTTTAACCAGCTAAGAAATGGTAAGTAGTGAGAGAAAGAAGGTTTGGCAAGGTGATTCATATTGACTCAATGGTTTAACTGTATCTTCGGTGCGAAAAACCCTAATTGGTTTTTCGTTGTTCAAAAATCGGTTTTAATCAGCTTTTATCGTGTAGCTTGGAGTACTGTCCAACGCGCTAAGCCCTGCAATTAAGCCTAATGTCGCAAGGATTAAAAAAAGGGGACCGAAAAACCACGATATAATCGGCAAACTGAAAAAGAAAGTGCGTGTACCCAAGGTATAGTAACTACCCGCTCTGTTTAAATAAGCACACGTCTGTTGATAGGCTTCTCCCTCAGTTGATGTATCTGAGGGCAGATTAATGACATAGCCGACGTGATTAAAAAAGCGTATTGCCATCGCAAAATAGTAAAAGGCAATCGCAAAACTCAATAGCAACGCGCCCAGTTTGAATTGCCATAATTCGTTTGATACTTCGCAACCAATAAATATCGGGTGCAGATGTTGACTCCATTGCCCGATTTTTTCGCCCAGATTTATAATGCCTATCATCAACAAGGTGGCAGTTGTCGCCATAAAACTGGCAGCCATCACCGAGTTGCGTAAAGTTTGAATAGCAAGAATTTCCAACTTGCCACTATTCATTATCATCTTTACCCAGCGTTCGCGCGTCATGGCATTCAGCGCATGTACGCTTGAATGGGGTGCGTGATGCGTCCGTTTTCTTAAACGGAGATAATAAATCTGTATCAACAGAGTGCTGATGACAAAGGCGATAAGATCGCAAAACACGGAACTCACTCCTTTCGTTATTCAATAAGCTAGGTTGAGGGGAGGTACGAACCCCAACAAACGCAGTGGATTGGAGCGAGGGGGGACTCCAACTATTTAGGTTTGTTGTGGTTCGCAGAGCTTCACCACAACCTAGGGGGGTTATTCTTCGTTGACAAATTTTTCCGCATAACTGGCTAAATGCGGAATATCAATGCGATAGCCTTTCAGCATTAAGTGCCAGTACATCCAAGGAAAGCCGATTTTTTTACCTATCCACCAAATCCAGCGATTTTTTCTAGGATCAAGTAGTGGGAATGAAGGCGTGACTTTGCCGCCATAAGAGAACTCTGCCAATATCACAGTGCTGAGTGAAGTTGTTAATGGGCATGAACCATAACCATCATAGCCTTCACGCATTGCCGTATTATTCATTGCATTAACAATATTATCGACTACGACAGGGACTTGTTTACGCACAGCAGCAGCCGTTTTTGCATTAGCAGTACACGCAGCATCACCCAAACCAAATACATTAGGATATTTGGTGTGTTGCAGGGTTTTGTCGTTGACATCAATCCAACCTGCCGCGTTAGCAAAAGGACTGCTTTTAATGAAGTCAGGCGCACTTTGTGAGGGCGTAACATGAATCATGTCAAAGGCTTTATCGACACGGGTTTTATTGCCATCCGCATCCGTTACTTCAAAGGTTGCGGTTTTAGTCGCGCCATTAATCGAGACCAAATTGTGATTGAAATTGGTTTTAATGCCATATTCAGCAACCACTTTATTCAAGGCTTTAGCAAAAAAAGGAATACCAAACATGGCAGGACCCGCATTACAAAATTCAACATTGAACTTGTTCAAAATACCTGCTTTACGAAATCTGTCAGCCGCCAAATACATGATTTTTTGCGGCGCACCTGCACATTTAATCGGCATCGGCGGCTGCGTGAACAATGTCGTGCCTGAGCCTTTCGCTTTCATCTCTTGAATACATTGCCAAGTATATTCCACGGTGTCGGGTGAGTAGTTACTGCACACATTGTTTTTACCCAAGGTTTCTTTTAAACCTTGAATTTTTTGCCAATCCAATTGCAAACCTGGGCAAAGTACCAAGTAGTCATAACTTACGACTTCGCCTGAACGCAACGTGACTGTATTAGCTTCCGCTTGAAACGTTTCTGCGTAGTCTTTAATCCATTTAACGGTTGGGTGAATTAAATCTGCTTCGTTTCTGGTGGTTTGTTTCATCGTGTACGCGCCACCGCCGATGATAGTGAAACCAGGTTGGTAATAATGCTTTTCAGACGGTTCGATGATAGCGATGTCGATTTTTTTATTCTGACGACGTAAGGTATTAGCAACGGATACGCCTGCTGCGCCGCCGCCTACAATTAAAAGTGTATGATGTTGTGTCATGATGTTCCTCATTTTTTATGATTATGTGGTTATGTAAATTTCAACGTACATCTTACTGATGGTTCATGGAATGCTCGCTATGACCTGAAATCGCATGACGGGCATGGTCGTTTAACTGAGCATCAAACCATTGATGTATCGCCACAATAACTTTTTCTTCTTGACTGGCATAATTTATTTCAGCCCCGTTAGGCAATTCTTTATAAACAATGCTGATTTGTTCAGGCTTAGTATTGCGTAATACTTCTAAACCAAGCATATCTTTGCCGTGAATTTTGGTTAGATTGGAAAAATCTCCTTTTCTAAATTCAGTGGAAATTTTAGTTAAATGCTGGCGTATTAACTTGATTTGCTCAGTATTCTCAGGGTCTTTAACCACCACTTGTTGCAAACCACCTTGTGCAGTTTTAGAAAAGATGTGCGTAGTTTGTTCTAAGTCAAACGGCATGACGTGAGAACCACGCTCCGCAACTTCATCAAGTCGCGCTTCACTGACTTTTTCTACAGCCAAAGCTGACAGTGGCATCATTAATATGGCTAGTAAGGATAAGGTTGGTAAGTTCACAGTAGCTTCCTGATGAGTTATTGAGAAGAGTGGATTGGAAGTAAATTTTTGCCCCCCCCAACCCACTTAAACTTTAGCCTTAGGCTTTTTGCCATGCCTCAAAGCCACCTGCCATAGACAACACCGTTTTGTAACCTAACGTTTGCAAGGTTTGCGCAGCTAGTGCGGAACGTCCGCCTGTACGGCAATAAATAAGAACTGCTTTCGATGGGTCAGCCAACTCAGGCACTGTACCCAGTTTAAATTCCAACACGCCACGCGGTAACAAAATAGCATTTTCAATATGACCTGCCGCATACTCGCTTTCTTCGCGGGTATCAATCAGCGTGATATGACCTTCTGCCAATAATTGTTTCGCTTTGTCTACATTGACTTCAGTAATCTGTTGTTTAGCTGCTGCAACCAAATCAGCACCCGTTGCTTTCATGCGTATTTCACAACCTACGCCTTGTTGCTCACGACGTGACACGGCAACTAGACGTTCACTTTCATCTAAACCACAGTAACGGTTAGCAGGCACAGACTCATCAATTAAACGTGGTTTAGGCAGATTCAGATTTTCCATAATCTCAATAAACTGCTCGCGGGTTTTACCTGCTAAACGAGGGTTAGTGGTACGCTCTTGGTGAATATTACTGACCCAGCGTTCCGCATAATCGTGACCAGGATAAACCAAGGTGTCATCAGGTAGTGTGAATAAACGATGAGTAATACTATCGTACAAATCACTGGCACTGCCGCCTTGGAAATCAGTACGTCCGCAACCACCGATAAATAATGAATCCCCTGTAAACGCACGGTCTTGCCACAAATAAGATGTGCAACCTGGGGTATGACCAGGTGTCGCAATGGCTTTAATTTCTTCATTACCCAATTTAAAAACATCACCATCATGTAATTGAATATCGGCTAATTGCGCACCGCCTTTATGACTAACGCAAGTTTGCGCACCTGTCTGTTGACGTAACAAACCGCTGGCAGTGATGTGATCGGCATGAACATGCGTTTCAAATGAATATTTCAACGTCAAACCATGTTCTGCCAACAATGCCATATACGTTTCAATCTGGGTATTAACTGGATCAATAAACGCGGCTTCCTTAGTGTCGGTATCGGCGATTAAATAAGTGTAAGTCCAAGTTTCTTTATCAAATAATTGTCTGAATAACATGATGAATCTCCAAGTGAGTATTGTTGTTATGATTGTCGTATTACTATAAGCAATGTGCGTGCCAAGTTTTAATGACAGGAATAATAGTCTTTGATACGTTATAAATGTTTCATTTAATGTTTCATGTTTCATTATATGTTTCATTGTCTCATATCTATGTGAAACACAATACCCTTCCCTTTAAAAAGTAGTAAAAAGTAAAGGGAGAAAATAGTTTGTTTAAACACGTCACACTCAATGGAATAAATCATGTCAGTCAGATTCTTGCGAAGAACTTAATTGCTAACAAACTTATATTGGCTGTTAGTTTTCTGTATTATAAGCAAATCAAGAAATCGACTGTCCTAACTGTAGCAGCAATAAAACCACCAAATTTGGTTAAATAGGATGCCCCCATGCAAACCCAGAAAATTTTAGTCGCTTTAACAGTGCTTGTTAGCTTGAGCTTGGCATCATGCGCGTCTTCTAAGCTATTAGCTGACACCTCAACTGATACTATAAAAAACACTAGCTGGTCTTTGGTCAGTCTGCCTAACCAATCGCTAGCACCTAACACGCTGATTACGCTTAACGTTGACAACGACAAGATAACAGGGACGGATGGTTGTAACCGTTATAACGCCTTATATGTGTTGAATGAAGATACGTTAAACATCAACAAGAATATAGCCACTACCATGATGGCTTGCCCAGAACCGATTATGCAGCAAGCAGCGAGTTACACTGGCGCGTTGGCTCAAACAACTAGCTATAAGATTGAAGGTTCGCAATTAATATTGCTGGATACCGAAGGCAAACCGCTGGCGACTTTTAACAGGCAACGCCTTGAGTTGAGTGGTACATCGTGGCGGGTAACGAACATTAATAATGGCAAACAAGCGGTGGCTAGCCTTATTAATGGTTCAACTGTGACGCTTGATTTTGGTAGCGATGGTAAATTAAACGGCTTCGCTGGATGCAATAAGTATATGAGCAGCTATAAAGTGACAGGCAAAAGTATCAACATAAAACCAGCCGCCGCCACGCGTAAAATGTGTGGTGAACCTGCGGGGATTATGGATCAAGAAACGCAATTTTTGAATGCGTTAGCCACAGTTGTAACCTATCGTTTGGACGGCAATCGTTTAGAATTGCGTACGGCTGATAACGCGCTCGCGGTTATGTTGATTAGCCATTAAAGCAGTTGTGTTAAATTTGTACAATTTAACAAAACTGTAATAAAAACCGACACTAAGCACATCATAAAAGCAGTTATCCACAGAGTTATCCACAAAATTTGTGGATAACCGTGATAATTCGTTAAGTACCCGTCCGCTCACGCAATTTTGGTGGCATATAATGACGGTCGCCTAAGACTTCTAACATCGGACCATAAGTAGCAAACTTAATAACGCTGATAGAACCAGCCAGCGCATTAACACGGTCACGATAACGCCCAATATCCATGCCCAATAAGCTACAGATGATAATGCGTATAGTCGCTTTGTGTGACACTATCAAAATATTGCCGTCTTTATATTTGGCTTGAATTTCCGCGATTACCGCCATTGCGCGGTTAGCTATTTGCACCGAGGTTTCGCCGCCTGTCGGTGCATTCCACGCGGGTTCTGTCATCCAATGAATATAGTCTTGTTCATAACGTTGTTTGATGTAATCTGAGTCTTGACTCTCCCACGCACCATAATTGATTTCTTTAAGACCATCGCGAATTTGCATAGGCTTAGCGATAGCATCACACAAGGGCTGAGCAGTGGCAATAGTACGTTTCATCGGACTGACGTA
>DFWO01000186.1:16366-23019 GCA_002380945.1 Methylococcaceae bacterium UBA4132
ATGCTCAATTCGCTAGGCTTAGCCAAATTACCTTGCAAACTAATACCGCGCTGATTTGCTGCTAAATGCCGAACAATTTTATAAACGATTTCAATTTGATCACTCGCACCTACTTTTTCTGCTAATAGCATTAATGAAATAGGCTGCTGCTCGGTTCTTAATATCCCTAAAATAGCGCGTTGTAAGACCAGCAAGGCACAGGCAACTTTTTTTCCTGCTTCAACACCAGGTTGATGATAGGCGTTGATATGCACTAACGAACCATAAAAACTCACTGCCCGTTCATACAAGGCGATTAATGCACCAACAGTTTGGGCATCAACGCGGTTAATAGTAACGGTGATGGAATCACGCTCACTTTCATACAATGCTTCGCGTGTTCCCTGCATAAAACCTGATAGAAAATCACCTGTTGTCGCATCGGACTCAACTTCAATAGACGCACCATTACGATCTTCTAACACTTCGATAAAGGTAATAAAGAAATTCATCACGCCTTCGCGTAGCTGTTGAACATACGCGTGTTGGTCAGTTGAGCCTTTATTACCGTACACAGTAATGCCTTGATGCACGACGTTACCGTCTAAATCTAACTCTTTGCCTAACGACTCCATGACTAGCTGTTGTAAATAGCGCGAGAATAATAATAAGCTGTCTTTATAAGCCAAGACCACCATGTCTCTATCGCCTTTACCATGCCCTGCATGATACCAAGACATTGCCAACAAAGCGGCAGGGTTGCGTTTGATGTCCACAATGCGTGTCGCTTCGTCCATAATTTTTGCACCCATTAACATGGCGCGAATGTCTATGCCAATTAACGCCGCCGATAACAAACCGACTGCGGACATTTCTGAGGTACGTCCGCCTACCCAATCAAACATAGGAAAACTGGCTAACCAGTTTTCACTGCGTTGCAATTCATCCATCTTGCTACCCTGCATGGTGACCGCAACCGCATAACGGGCAAAATCCAAACCTTGTTGTTGATAGGCGTGTTTGACTTCTACCATGCCGTTGCGCGTTTCGGGTGTGCCGCCTGATTTAGTTGCCACGATGACTAAGCTAGTGTGTAGTTTGTCATGCAGACGATGCAATACTCTGTCGATACCCGCAGGGTCAGTGTTATCAATAAAATGCGTGATTAACGGCGGAAAATCAGGACTTAAGGCTTCGGCGACAAATTGAGGTCCTAAAGCAGAACCGCCAATACCGATAAAAATAATATCGGTAAATTTGGCTGCGTTAGGTGGGCGTATTGTGCCGTTATGAATTTTTCCGACAAAGTCTTCAATTTGTTTAATGGATGCAATAATTTCTGTACCAAGACCTTCAGGTGCTAATTCAGGATTACGCAACCAATAATGTCCAACCATTCTGTTTTCATCGGGATTAGCAATCGCCCCCGCTTCTAAATCTGCCATGTCCTGAAATGCTTGGGTAAATTTTGGCTGCATGGTTGCCAAAAAATCGTCCTCTAAACGCATTCGGCTAACATCTAAATACAGTCCTAAGCCTTCGTGAAAATACAGCCAGTCTTGGTAATGTTGCCAAAGTTCTTGATTATTCATAATTCCTGTGTGGTAGATTGTTTTAAAAATTTTCCACGAAAAACACGAAAGTCATGAAAAGTCGCCTATCTACTTTTCGTGTTTTTGTGTTTTTCGTGGATATAAATAGTTTACCGCATTACGCCAGCCATAACCTTGAGCGATCAATGACGGAACAGCCGCTGGTTTCATCGCATGGCTTGATAGGTAATGGACGTGTTGTCCAAATATCGCGGCAATACTCACGAATGGCACGGTCTGAGGAAAATTTTCCTGCTCTTGCCGTATTCAAAATAGATAACCGCGTCCAGCGTTCGGTGTCTTGCCATACAGCGGTAATATTGTCCTGACATGCCACATAATCAGCATAATCAGCAAACACCAGATAAGGGTCATGATGACATAAGTTATCGACCAATGGGCGAAACACCTCCGTATTACCGTGAGAAAAATGCCCCGATGCAATCAATTCAATGATTTCTGCTAACTGCGGATTAGTGTGCAGATAATCGGCTGGACAATAACCTGCACGCTGAGTTTTAACCACCTCAGCTTCGGTTAGCCCAAACAAAAA
Source organism: Methylococcaceae bacterium UBA4132 (assembly GCA_002380945.1). Lineage (GTDB taxonomy): Bacteria > Pseudomonadota > Gammaproteobacteria > Methylococcales > Methylomonadaceae > UBA4132. Next base: position 18,491 of record DFWO01000186.1, read on the forward strand.
GAAATTCTCCTCACCCACTTCCGTGCGTATTTCCACATTTGCACCGTCTAACGTGCCAACGGTCAACGCGCCATTCAGAGTGAATTTCATATTGCCCGTTCCCGATGCTTCCTTGCCAGCAGTAGAAATCTGCACCGATAAATCAGCGGCTGGGTAAATAAGCTGTCCATTTTTCACATTGAAATCAGGCACAAAGGCCACGCGCAAATATCGATTAACATCGGGGTCGTTATTAATGACTTCAGCCACGGCATGAATTAATTTAATAATACGTTTTGCCATCATATAACTGGGCGCGGCTTTACCGCCGAAAATAAAGGCTTGCGGCGTAATATGTAAATCTGGATTGCGTTTTAAACGGCAATATAAAGTAATGATATGCAGTACATTCAAATGTTGCCGTTTGTATTCGTGAATACGCTTTACTTGAATAGTAAATAACCAATCTGGATTCAGTTTAACGCCCGTTTGCTGATGAATATAATCTGCCAAGCGTTGTTTATTAGCGCGTTTAACCGCGTGCCATTCTTGGCGAAACGCATAATTATCTGCGTGCGCTTCCAGCTTTTTCAGTTCATCGGTTTTTGTGACCCAATCACTGCCAATAAAACGGGTGACTAAATCGCTCAGTTTTGGATTTGCCAACAACATAAAACGGCGCGGTGTGATGCCATTGGTTTTATTACTAAAGCGTTCAGGATAGAGCGCGTAAAAATCTTTTAACACGCTGGTTTTTAATAATTCACTGTGTAACTCTGCCACACCATTAATGGCATGACTGCCCACACACGCTAAATGCGCCATGCGTATGCGTTTACTGCCTGTCTCATCAATTAATGATAAGCGTGCAATACGCGCTTCATCGTCTGCATAACGGTGTCTGGCTTCCTGTAAAAATCGGGCATTGATTTCATAAATGATTTCCAGATGCCGTGGCAATAATTCAGCAAACAACGGCAATGACCATGTTTCAAGGGCTTCGGGTAATAGCGTGTGATTGGTATAAGCAAAAGTATGAAAAGTAATATGCCACGCCGCATCCCATGTCAGTTGATGCTCATCAAGCAATAGCCGCATCAATTCTGCCACTGCTATCGACGGGTGCGTGTCATTCAGTTGAGCGGCGAAGCGGTCGGAAAAATGCGCCAATGGTTCACCTGCCAACTTAAGCAATTCCAGCATATTTTGTAACGAGCAGGACACAAAAAAGTATTGCTGCATCAAACGGAGTTTTTTACCCGCTTCGGGTTCATCATTAGGATACAGCACTTTAGTGAGTGTTTCAGACATGACTTTATCATTCACCGCTTGATAATAATCTCCTGTATTGAATGCTTGAAAATCAAACGACTCACAGGCTTCTGCACTCCACAGCCGTAGTGTGTTACAAGTATTAACACGATAACCCAAGACGGGCGTGTCATACGCCACGCCTCTGACAGCGCGGTTAGGTATCCAGCGCGTTCTTAACGCGCCACGTTCATCATGATATTTTTCGGTATAACCGCCAAAATTGACATAATAAACGGTATTAAATTTAGCAATCTCCCAAGTATTGCCGTACAACAGCCATTTATCAGTGATTTCAACCTGCCAGCCATTGTCAATCGCTTGGTCGAAAATACCAAACTCATAACGAATGCCGTAACCAATCGCAGGGTATTCTAAAGTAGCCAGAGAATCCAAGTAACAAGCGGCAAGTCGTCCAAGTCCGCCATTGCCTAAACCAGGTTCTTCTTCCTGCTCCAGCAATTCATCGAGATTAAAGCCCAGTTCAGCAACGGCTGCACGCACGTCTTTTTCAATGCCGAGATTAATCAAACTACTGCCCAACTGAGGGCCAATAAGAAATTCAGCGGAAAAATAGCACACCATTTTTACCCTGTTTTTAATACGCGCTTCGGCTATATAGGTTTGCGTGGTGTTATTCCAATGATGCTGTAAGCGGTCGCGGACTGCCAGCCCTACGGCTTTGTAATAACAATGTTTACTAGCAACCTCAGGTATTTGCCCCAGTGTATAAACCAGATGTTCGAGAATACCTTGCTTTAATGCCGTAACATCCATACTGGTACGATTGGTTTTTGGCTTAGTCATGATGATTATCCTGTAGTGATTATGATGCACTTTAATCTGAAGCCTATCACTTGAGGGCGAGCGGCTTTATTGAAAAATGTGCCTATTACCTGAAGCTTGCGATTTCCCTTGATCATTTGTTCTAAAAAATCAAGATTATTTTAGATTAAAATTAAAATAAACCGTAGTGGCTAGCTAGTTTTTAAATGATAAAGAATTTTAAGATACAACAACTCAATTTTTGCTTCTGTCATAAACCAAAGCTTCATCATTTAAATTTTATCCACTACCAAACGAGCTATTATGAACCCTCCAACTCTTGTACTAATCGCCTAATAGCTGCATCATTTGGCAAAGCTTCGGCGGCTTTACGAGCGGATACTAGCGCGGCTTTGTTATCACCTGTTTCTCGCTGTATGGAAACTAATGCGCTGAGTATCTCTAAGTTATAAAGATTGTGTTTATCGGCCGTGTGTAACACGGCTAACGCGTCGCGTGTTTTACCCATAGAATGCAGTGCAACACCATAAACATAACCATAATAGGCATTATTCGGCGCGAGTTGCGCGGCTTTTTCTAATGACTTTAACGCGTTAGCATTATCGGCTTTACGCACTAACAATAAACCCAGCGCATGGTGTAAATCCGCCGCATTGGGTAGTAATAACAAACCGTCGTGTAATACTTTTTCGCCCTCTAAATCCCAGCCTTGTTGTCGATACACATCGGCAAGGTTGATATAGGTCGGTGCGAAATGGTCATCCAGTTTCAAAGCGCGTTTATAGGCAACAATCGCACCCTCAATATCGCCTTGCCGCAAGGCTAACAAGCCAATATTCAGCGTTTCACTTGCCCAGTCGGCATTGATTTGTAAGCTGTTACGATAGTCTTGCAAGGCGGTTTGTAACGCGCTTTGTTGAGTGGCTGGAATCAGATTGGCGGGTACATCAGCGAGTAGTCGCGCCGCTTCACTGCGTACACCCAGAATACTATCCGACAATAAAGGGGCGGCTAATTGAGCGCGAACACTAGGCTCAAAAGCATCCAGTAAACCTAAGGTAGCGATGCGCACCGAGGCATCTTTATCTTGTAATAATGTGACGGCTTGCGGTAAAAGTTCAGGACGTATAGAAGGTTCAACTAATATGGTAGCGGTAGCGCGTATCACAGCAGGAACACCGCTATCTTGGGCAAGTGCCAATAATGACGGCACCGCTTTTAAGCCTTGCGTAACACCTGCGTGTAACGCCATGCCGTAATGCGGACGTTGCCGCCATGTTTTACCATGCCATTTATCCAAAGTATTCGCCGCCCATGCAGGTTTTTGTTTGTCATGGCATTGTGTACAGGCGTTTGGGCTGCCTAATGTGTCTGATAAGTCTGGTCTGGGCAAGCGGAAACTGTGATCGTGTCGCCCGTCTACCATCATATAATTTTTTTCGGGTGCGTGGCAGTTCATACACTCTGCACCTTTTGAAGAGGTTTTATGATGGTGATGTTTATGGGTATCAAATTCGACGGCTTGATGACAACCGACACACAGTGCATTACCTTCGGCGCGAAGTTTCAGTGCGTGCGGTTCGTGGCAATCCATGCAGGTGACACCGTGTTGATACATCTTACTTTGGCGAAATGAACCCCAAGTGTAATCCTCCTCACGTTGTTGACCATCGGCGTGATAAGCGGGTTGTGTTAACAGAGCTGGGCGATACGCATCTTGCAATGGCAAACTGGGCGCACTGCCTTCAACTAAAGTTGAGCGGCGAGCATGACACGCCCAGCAAGTATCCATCAAGACATCATTCGCGGGTTGGTCGCGGTGTGGCGTTGTGCCTGTTTTTGTCCACGCGCTTTGCCAATCGCTTTTTAACTTGACCGCAAAGCCTTTGCTATCACTGGCATTAGGCTGTTTTGCCCAATCGATATGTTGCGAAGCTGCACCATGACAAGATTCACACGCAACATTCAATTCCTTGAACGTAGTTTTATAACTGTCAGTGTTTATGTCATAACCTTTTTTCAAATTCGTTGAATGGTATTCCGCACATTCCATATTCCAGTTTTGATAACGTCCCGTCCAGTGCATGGCATCGGTGTGGGCAATTTTTTCTTTCGGATACAAATGAAACCAACGCTGTCCGCCATCTGCTTTAGTGCGGCTATCCCACGCAATACTCAGAGCTTGATAACGCCCCGATTAAGTATTGCTGTAGCGGCGTTACGCCGAAAGTATATTTAATGGCAAAGTCGGCAAGTTTGCCATCCGCGCCATCGGTATTAACAAAAAATTGTCCGTCACGCTTAAAAAATGTTGATGTCACGCCATGATTTTCAAATTTTGCATTATTAAAATCACCTCTGGTGATCGTATTCACCCAACAATGATGGGACATATGATGTTAGCCAAGGCATTTTTACAAGTCTTTGGTTATGTTTGGTAGCTTGTTTAATAA
>DFWO01000140.1 GCA_002380945.1 Methylococcaceae bacterium UBA4132
AAGGTACTGTTTGTATTGACATTTATGCCAGTTATTGACCTTCACGCCTGGCTCCTTGGCGGTTTCTTACACGGTCTTTTCGACTCAATCTCCTGTTTCACTGCCAATTCTCTAAATCCTGCTGTCTAACTTTGATGTGTTGATTTACTCATTAGGTCTCTCTTTTATTTCTTTCGTAAAGTTTAAAAGATTTTGTCCTGTTTAGTGTAGCCACATCATGATGATCATCGGTTCTCATTATAGTGCGGTTGCCACGCATGTTACACCTACCTTTATGTTGGTCAACACAAGTTCAGTATAGAATACTCTCGTATCGTAAGATAGATACAGGAGATAATTGCTCAGTAAAAATTGGATATAAAATTCAGAGCAGATCGTCTGACATCAGTTAGCTTATTGACCTAGAGCTGTTAAAATAGTCAACCATTTATTTCATAAATTACAAATATCATGACTACACAACCCAGTAAAGACCTTGAAAACTTTGTTAATCCGCGTCCTGACCGTGATTACACCATTCATATTTCTACGCCAGAATTTACTTGCCTTTGCCCAAAAACAGGGCAACCTGATTTTGCTACTATCGAGATTGATTATGTACCTGCCGCGTTATGTGTGGAGTTAAAATCGTTAAAGTTATATATGTGGTCGTTTCGTGATAGAGGGGCGTTTCATGAAGCCGTCACTAATGAAATATTGGATGATATTGTGAAAGCCATTCAACCTAGTTTCATGCGTATTCGTGCGGAATTCAATGTGCGTGGCGGTGTTTATACCACCGTTGTTGCTGAGCATAGAAACCCTGCTTGGCACGCGCCTGAATTAGTTAATTTACCGTAAGCGATTGGAGCATTATGAACGCTATAAACGCTATTTTTCAATCTGTACTGCCGCATCATACCTTATCAAAATGGATGAGCAAGCTGACGCATTCGGAAACGGTATGGTTTAAAAATTTATTTATTAAACAGATTATTCGCCATTACGGTGTCAATATGGATGAGGCATTGATACAAGATATTAATGCCTTTAAAAGTTTTAACGACTTTTTTACCCGCGAATTAAAGCCTGATGCTAGACCGTTAAGTACTGAAAAAAATGCCATTGTCAGTCCAGCAGATGGCGTAGTTAGCCAAGCGGGTCATATTACCGAGGGCGATATTTTTCAGGCGAAAGGTAAAAGTTTTACCGTGACGGAGTTATTGGGTGGCAGTGAAGAACGCGCAGCACCATTTAATGACGGTGTATTCACTACCATTTATTTATCGCCAAAAGATTATCACCGTCTGCACATGCCATTGACAGGTACGTTGAAAGAGATGGTACACGTTCCAGGTCGTTTGTTCAGTGTCAATACCGCAACCACGGAAGCTGTGCCACGTTTATTCGCCAGAAATGAGCGTGTTTGTTGTTTGTTTGACACCGAAGCAGGTCCTATGGCGTTAATTTTGGTGGGTGCAATTTTTGTCTCCAGTGTGGAAACTGTTTGGCATGGTGTAGTGACACCGCCCACGCGTACCACAGTTCAAAACTGGCTTTATGAAGAAAACGCGCTAACGCTGGCAAAAGGCGAAGAAATGGGACGTTTCAATATGGGGTCAACCATTATCGTGTTATTTGGTAAAGATTACGCACAATGGAATGCTGAATTTACTGCCAATAAGGCGGTTAAATTGGGTGAATTGATAGGGAAAGTCAGTAAAAAATCCGCGCCTGTTGCTGAAAGCAATATTTTTTCGGGATTGATTAAGCGGTTAGGTTTTTAGTCGTTAGAAAATAGCAGGAGTAAAACAGCTTTAGCTGTTTTATGTCCAATAGCTAACGCTATTGGACTCCTGTGTTTCAGTTAGTGCTAGAATCAAACAGCACACCAACACTGAACGAGGATGTCACGTCATGACTTTCAAGCAATTCATCGGTTTTATTCTCACTGATCCTGTCAACTTAAACAGCAAAGCCAAACTGCTAGCGGTGCTGGCAAGTTTTATTGCCATTATGACAGTCGCATGGCTTACGCAACAGTCTGGTTTTAATGCCGCAGCACCCATGCTGGTTGCTTCGATGGGGGCTTCTGCGGTGTTGTTATTTATTTTACCGAATAGCCCTTTGTCACAACCGTGGTCACTGTTGGGCGGACAATTAATACCCGCTATCATTGGTGTACTTTGTACGCAATTCATTAGCGATACGGTTTGGGCAGCTGCGGCAGCAGTGAGTTTGAGTATTCTGGCGATGCTCGCTTTTCGTTGTTTGCACCCACCAGGAGCAGCGACTGCCCTCACGCCCGTTTTGACCGCAACACCGCTGGATTATAGTTTTGTGTTATTTCCTGTCGGTATTAATGTGCTGGTAATGTTGGCTATGGCAATCATTTTAAATCATTGGCTATTGGGTAATCGCTATCCTTTAATGCCAGAGACAAGTAAGTCCAATGAACCTGAGCAACTTATCGGTATTTCTGATAACGATTTGAAACAAGCGTTAAAAAACATGGATACGTTTATGGACGTATCACTGGAAGACTTGAGTAAATTATTAACCGATGCGGAAAAAAATAGTTTTAAACGTTTTAAAGGTAATATCACTTGCGCGGATATTATGGTGAGAAACATACAGTCGGTGGAATACGGTACGGAAGTGGAAGAAGCATGGAAAATGATGCAGAAAGAAAAACTCAAAGCCATGCCCGTAATTGATAGAAGCCGCCGCGTGATTGGCATTATTACTTGGGCGGATTTTTTTAAGTTTATAGACTTGAATGCGTATCAAAGTTTTCAAGACACCTTTCGGTCCTTTATTCGCCGCACGCCTGATATTTCAACCAATAAGCCTGAAGCGGTAGGGCATATCATGACCACATCCGTCACGGTGATACCCGAAACTACCCATATTGCTGAGTTGATTCCATTAATGTCTCAGCAAGGTATTCGACAAGTTCCCGTTGTTAATCATGAAAATCGTTTAGTCGGGATGGTGTATCAAACTCATTTGATCGCGGCGTTGTATGATGAACAACTCGCCAGCCTTGTTAAAAATTAAGCCTGATCAGTATCATTCAAAATCTTTTTTAAAAATGGAATGGTTAATTTGCATTTAGCCGCCAATGAAGCTTGATCCAGTTGTTCCAATAACCGCCATAATGCCGATAAGTCACGGTCATAATGCGTCAATAAAAATAAGCCGACTTGCGGGGAAATTTCAAAACCCATTTGATTGGCTTTAAAAATTAATGCGGTGATACGGTCATTATTGGTCAACGGCTGTATTTTTAGTGTTAGCCCCCAATTCAGCCGTGTTTTGAGGTCGGGTAATTGAATAGCCAGCTCGTTAGGTAAGCAACAGGCAGAGATAATTAAGGTATGGTTGCTGTCTCGATGGCGATTAAAAAAATTAAATACTGCCATTTCCCAGTTTTTATTACCTGCAATATATTCAATATTATCCAAACACACCACATCCAGCGCATCCACGCCCATTAATATGTCAGGATCAGGTAAGTTTTTGGTCGATAAATCCAAATAAAACGAACTGCGTTTTAGGCTGTGTGCGAGATGACAACAGGCTTGCAGTAAATGACTTTTACCTAAGCCACTTTGTCCCCACAAAAAAATTTGTAGCTCACCGTTACCTGCGACACTGTTTTGCAAGTGGCTAATGATTTCTTGATTGTTACCTGCGAAAAAATCGTTGAAGGTTTGATTGGCTCTGAACTCAAACTGTAAGGCTAGTTGTTTTGACATGATGGCGTGCTATTTTTTTACTCCGCGCACATAACCCACCGCGCCAAGAAAAAGCATTAAACTAAGAATAACTTCTAATGAGGCGTATAAACGCTCATCAGGATTGCTATAGGTTTCTATCGAACCATGAACAAAATATAGCATACTGATGTATGCTGCCCACGCACAGCTTTTAGGCTTGCCGCTTAATAAACCACGCATGGGTAATAGTAACGGTGTGACAGTTATCAACAATACTAAGGCAACAGGTATTATTGTTGCAGGTACCAGCAAGGTATGCCAAAGCATCAATAGTATGAATAGCCCGAAAAATCCTGCCACTGCAACACCATGATAATAAGCAGGTAATATTTTCATGTATTGGCTTTTAAACGTTGAGCGGTGTTAGCCAACCGCGCACCTAAGGCACGGCATAAGATCTTTTCATGTTCAGAAAGTCCTGTGTGATCCATCGCTAAATGACTCGCGCCATAAGGTGTACCGCCCGATGTTGTGTCACGCAAGGCTTGTTCCGTGTAAGGCAATCCGAGGATGATCATGCCTTGATGCAGTAATGGCAACATCATTGATAATAACGTACTTTCATGACCGCCGTGCATACTGCCCGATGCGGTGAATACTGCCGCAGGTTTACCTGATAATGCGCCTGATAACCACAATGATGTGGTTTGGTCGATAAAATATTTCAGTGGTGCAGCCATATTGCCAAAATGGGTGGGGCTACCTAATGCTAAACCATCACAAGTTTTTAAATCATCTAAGGTTGCGTAAATAGCCCCGTGTGCAGGAATGCTGTCAGCAGTTTTTTCGCATACAGTGGATATATCAGGCACTGTTCTTAACACAGCTTCCGCACCTGTGACTGATTCAACGCCCCGCGCGATTAAGTTTGCCATTTCGGCAGTTGTGCCATGACGGGAAAAATATAGAATTAAAATTTTTGTCATAAAATCGACAACACGGCTTCAGGTGGACGACCGATGATTGCTTTACCATTAGCAACCACAATAGGGCGTTCTATTAAAATCGGATGCTTTATCATGGTATTAATTAATGCGTGTCTATCCAATGATTCATTGGTCAAGTCTAAGGCTTTATATTCTGCTTCTTTCGTTCGCATCAGCTCACGCGGCTCTATACCCAATTTCTGCAATATCGAATCCAATTCTTCTGCGCTAGGCGGTAATTTCAAATACTCAATAATCACGGGTTTTATGCCGTGTTCTTCGAGTAATTGCAACGTCTGTCTGGATTTTCCACAACGCGGATTATGATAAATGGTTACGTTCATAGTGCGAGATACTGAATATAAAACAGTTATAATAGCACTTAACAAAACTTAGGCGGCAAAAAAGGTAACATAATAATGGAACGGGTAATGGATAGAGCTAAACAATACTGGTTATTAGCTCGCTTTGATCGACCAATTGGGATTTTAATTTTATTATGGCCTGCATTATGGGCATTATGGGTCGCCAGTAGCGGTAAACCAGATACTCTCGTACTTACCGTCATTTGTTTAGGTGTAATATTAATGCGGGCAGCAGGGTGTGTGATTAATGATTATGCCGACCGTGATTTTGATCCCCATGTTGAACGCACCAAACAACGTCCTATTGCCGCAGGTAAAGTAACGCCAAAAGAAGCATTACTATTTTTTATCGTATTAACTTTATTGGCTTTTGCATTAGTATTACTACTCAATATTTACACGATATTATTATCTTTTGTAGGCGCGTTCTTAGCCGCCAGTTATCCCTTCATGAAACGTTATACTCAATTACCGCAAGCCTATTTAGGTATTGCCTTTGGTTGGGCAGTGCCAATGTCATTCTCGGCACAAACAAATACTATTCCAGCGGTGGCATGGGTAATGTATTTAGCGGTAATATTATGGGCGTTAGTGTATGACACCATGTATGCAATGGTGGATAAAGATGATGATTTAAAAATAGGCGTTAAATCAACGGCAATTTTATTCGGTCAATACGACCGCCATATCATGGCAATATTACAGCTTATTATTCTGGGATTATTAATAACCATCGGCATAATGCAGCACAGCAGCTGGGCTTATTATGTCAGTTTACTGATTGCCGCTGGTTTATCAGTCTATCAACAAATCTTAATTTTTCACCGTAACAAAGCCTTGTGTTTTAAGGCTTTTTTAAATAATAACTGGTTTGGATTGGTCATTTTTATCGGTTTAGTTGTAGATTATTGGTTACGCTAAATTCTACTTTTAAACGATAATTTTTAAGGAAACAGCAATGAAAAAATCTTTCGGCTTTATATTATTAATCGCACTCTGTTTAACTAACCCTGCTTATGCACAAAAAAATAAAACCATGATAGGCACTATTATGGGTTTTGAATGTGGTGATAATTGCTACTTAACGATTGTTGATGAAAACGGGCAAGATCATCAGGCATTATGTGGTGATGAGAAAGTATGCGATAAGATAATGGATAATATAGATGATCCTGATTTAGGCGGATATAAACGAAAACTGGTTAAAGTCATTATTGGTCAAGGCAAACAGTTCGATGGTGCGGGCAACGTCATGGGAACGATGGATGCGTTTGAAAACATAAAACTCTTAAAATAAGTTTCAGTAGGATAAAACAGTGCATATACACATTTTAGGCATTTGCGGTACATTCATGGGCGGGCTTGCAGTATTGGCAAGACAACTAGGGCATGAGGTCAGTGGCTCTGACCAAAACGTCTATCCACCAATGAGCGATCAACTGGAACAACAAGGTATTACCTTAATGGAAGGTTATCGCGCTGAAAATCTAGCGCGTAAACCTGATTTAGTGATTATCGGCAATGCGTTATCGCGTGGTAATGCAGAAGTAGAAGCAGTATTAAATCAAGGTCTGCCTTATACCTCAGGGGCGCAATGGTTAGCTGACACTGTATTGCAAAATAAATGGGTGTTAGGCGTGGCAGGGACGCACGGCAAAACCACCACCACCAGTATGTTGACGTGGATATTAGAACACCAAGGGCTTAACCCTAGCTTTTTAATCGGAGGCATTCCATTAAATTTTGGTGTGTCGGCGCGTTTGACTGAATCAGCGTTTTTTGTGCTAGAAGCTGATGAATATGATTCGGCGTTTTTTGATAAACGTTCAAAATTTGTCCATTACCGTCCACGCACTGCGATATTCAATAATCTGGAATTTGACCACGCGGATATTTTTCCTGACCTCGATGCGATAAAAAAACAATTTCATCATTTAGTCAGAACCATACCGAGTGAAGGTTTAATTATTAGCCCTGCTTATGATGCGAATATTAATGAAGTATTGATCATGGGTTGCTGGACACCTACGGTTAAAACATCTGTCAATGCCGATGCACAATGGAATGCGCTACTAAACCAAGCCGATGGTAGCAATTTCAGTGTAACGTTTGATAAAGTCGAACAAGGCGTGGTCGACTGGTCGCTGACAGGTGAACACAATGTGTATAACGCCTTATCTGCCATTGTTGCAGCAAACCACGTTGGTATTTTGCCTAGTAATGCAATCACCGCGCTGAATTCATTTAAGAATGTCAAACGCCGTATGGAAGTGATAGCCAAGATTAACGCTGTCACCTTGTATGATGATTTTGCCCACCACCCCACTGCTATTCAAACTACGCTGGATGGCTTGCGTAAACAAGTTGGTAAAGAACGCATTGTTGCCATCGTTGAGCCGCGCTCTAATACTATGCGTTTAGGCACACATACCGACACCCTCGCGCAATCTTTTAACAACGCAGACTTAGCGATTATTTATCAGCCATCTAATTTAACATGGGATTTAACCCAACTAAGCCAGCAAGCCGATAACATTAAAATTTGTACTTCAATAGATGACATCATTGCCAGATTGAAACAAGAAGCCCCGATAGGCGGACATTTTGTGATGATGAGTAATGGTAGTTTTGGTGGTTTATATCAACGCTTACAAGCGGCGTTAGTTGAAGATTGATTAACAGTATTTTTCCACGAAAGACACGAATAGCAATAAGATATAACCTTTTATATAGCCACGAAATAAGATAATGCCGTTCGTGGTGAGCTTGTCGAACCACATTTACACTTCGACAAGCTCAGTGCGAACAGTTTTTTAATCACAAATACTGTATTCATGTCTTTCGTGCTTTTCGTGGAAAATTAATTATTCAAGCGTAATCTGCTTCAATGCCTCAAACGGCACACTACGAAACTCATTAAATGCCTCGCCTTGTTGCTCAATAAATAATGCGGCAATACCCGCTTGATTGGCAACTTCCAAGCCTTTATCCTTCCCCAAACATAACAACGCCGTAGACCACGCATCGGCTTGAGTGGGGTTATCATGCAATACCGTGACTGACACGGTATTGTGTTCCACAGGCACACCTGTTTTAGCATTCAAAATATGGCTATAACGCTTGCCATTCACATCAAAATAATGTCGATAAGTCCCCGAAGTCATCACGGCTAACGGTTCAGTGCGATTAATTGTCACCACTTTCTGCATAGTCCGCTCATTAGATAACGGTTTTTCTAACGCAACACGCCATGGTGACGTGTCGGGTTTTTGACCGCGTGTTTGTAATTCACCGCCAATTTCTACCAAATAATTTTCAATACCGTGTTGCTCTAATATACCTACCATCCGCGCAACACTATAACCTTGTGCAATAGACGACAAATCTATTCTTAACGTAGGATTGAGTTTTTGAATATGCGTTGCATCAAGCACTTTAATCTGATTAAAGCCCACTTGTTTTAATGCGGCTTGCAAGGTTTCCGTATTCGGTGGTGTTAATTTATCGCCATTAAAGCCCCACAAATCAAATAACGGCTTAATGGTTAAATCATAACAACCACCGCTGGCAACACTTACCGTTCTTGCTTGTTCAATCAAACCGATGATTTCTTCACTCACAGCGAATGGCTCACTGCTCACGGTTGCATTAAGTTGCTCAATCACTGAATCTTTGCGGTAATTAGATAATTGTGCATCGAGGCGAGTGAATTCAGCTTCAACCGCTTGTTGAATAGTCACGGTTTCAACGGGTTCAGGAGACCAAAAGCTAATATGATAAGTAGTGCCTTGCGCACTACCGCTGATTTTTTGTACCTCTTGAGGTTTAGCACAACCCAACAATGTCAGAGTCACTGCCAGCATGACTAGCAGTTTATAAATAGGTGTCGTCATTAATCTACGCGTGGTTAAGTTAAAATAAACATTATATCAACCCTGTTGACTTAAAATTCTAGCGTTTCAGGTGCGACACGAATCATTTCATCAATACTGGTTAAACCTGCGGCGACTTTTTCAGCAGCACTTAACCGTAACGGGCGCATACCTTCAAGAATCGCTTGTTTTTGCAAGACAACGTTATCACAATCGGCAGTCATTAATTTTTTCAGGGCAGGGGAGTTCACCAGTATTTCATAAATACCAATTCTGCCTAAATAACCCGTCTGGCGACAATCTAAACAGCCAACGGCTTGATAAACTTGTTCGGGTTTTTTGGCTTTAAAGGGGGCGATTAAACTAAACCACTGTTCATCATCAATGATGACGGGTTTTTTACATGACTTACATAATAGCCGTAACAGGCGTTGTGCCATTACGCCTAAGATAGTTTGCTGAATTAAATAATCAGGCACGCCTAAATTTAATAAGCGTGTGATTGCCGAGGGTGCGTTGTTAGTGTGTAAAGTAGAAAACACTAAATGCCCCGTCAGTGAAGCCTGAATTGCCATTTCAGCAGTTTCCAAATCTCGAATTTCGCCGACCATAATAATGTCAGGGTCTTGACGCATCAGAGTACGAATGCCGTTGGCAAACGTTAGCCCAATATTCGGTTGCACCTGCATTTGATTAAAGCTAGGTTCGATTTGCTCAATAGGGTCTTCAACGGTACAGAGATTGACTTCTGAGGTCGCAAGGTGTTTTAGCGTGGAATACAGCGTGGTGGTTTTTCCTGAACCCGTAGGCCCTGTCACTAAAATAATGCCGTGCGAATGTTGAATCATTCTGCTCCAAATGTCCTGCTCACGCACATTAAAACCCAGTTGCTGATAGTTGCGCAGCAATACTTCAGGATCAAAAATCCGCATGACGATTTTTTCACCAAAGGCAGTTGGCATGGTGGACAGCCGTAATTCTATTTCTTTTTTTTGTGCATTTTGCGTTTTAATACGTCCGTCTTGTGGCAAGCGTCTTTCAGCAATATTCATTCTGCCCAAAATTTTTAATCGGCTCATCACCGCGCCCATAATAGCGGCAGGCAGTTGATAAACATCATGCAGTATGCCGTCGATTCTAAAGCGTACATTGCCTTGTTTACGGCGTGGTTCGATATGAATATCACTGGCGCGTAAATCAAACGCATACTGCAATAACCAATTCACTAAATTAACAATGTGCTGATTATTAGCATCAAGATCACTGGCTTTGCCCAGTTCAATCAATTGTTCAAAATTGTAAATATTACTGTTGGCTTTACCCGCTGAGTTGTCGGTCGCGCCTTTTAACGATTTGGCAAAGGCATAAAATTCGCCTAAATAACGGGTAATTTCATCAGGATTGGCAAACACGCGTTTAATTTGCCCTGTTTGAATTTTGGCTAAATCAATTTCCCAGCTACGCACGAAGGGTTCGGCGGTAGCAATAACGACTTCATCCTGACTAACGCGAATCGGCAGAATTTTATAGTTGGTCGCATACGCGTGGCTGTAAATGAGCGTGACTGCAGCGACATCAATTTTTAAGGGGTCAATGTAGTAATAAGGTAAATCGACTTTTTTTGCCAGCCAGCGCGTCAACTCTTCCAGCGTAAAGGGTTTACCAAACTGAGTTTGATCGCCGACATTGCAATCAATCAAAATGTTTAGCGGATGCTTAATTTGGCTTTTTGAATACGCACCATAATTCAGACATTTTTCGTAGTCGCTAGCAGAAATTAAATTATCGTCCTGCAACCACTGTAGCAATTGGCGAATTGTTAATTTAGCGTCTTTAGCAGGGTTAGTATTATCTGAGGAGTTGAGCATTATTTATCAATCACTAGAGTGCCTGTATTGTGTTCGAGATTATACCTGTTCATCATAATTTGCGAATCATCCATCTTACGGGTTGGTTGAAAGAGATCAAGAATGACAGGAGGCGTTGTTACGATGCTAAGGTTGTCAAAAATTGCTCCTGCTACTTTTTTAAACAATTAGAAGTTACGCATTGACAGAG
>DFWO01000039.1:0-6895 GCA_002380945.1 Methylococcaceae bacterium UBA4132
CTAACCAACTGAACTACCGCTCCGTTTTAAGAGTCGCGCATTCTACAACATATTAGCTATTCGTCAAGTATTCAATCGCAATAAGATGTTATAGAATTGCCCATCTTTTTCTTTATTAGTCTTTTTTTATGGTCTGCAAAACAAATTCTCCTCTGCCGCTTGATGTAGAAGCTGGCAAAACTTACGGCTGGTGTAGCTGTGGTTTAAGTGAAACCATGCCATTGTGTGATCGTTCGCACCGTGACCGTTCTGATAAAAAATCCGTTAAATTTGTCGCCGAAGAAACTAAACGCATGTATTTATGTGGTTGCTGTGAAACAAAAACTCCACCCTTTTGTGATGCCAGTCATTGCAAACTGAGTTAGCGTTATGGCTATTGAAATAGAACATAAATTTTTATTGGCAAATGACCAGTGGCGTAACTGTGTAACGCAGTCGGTTCGTTACCGTCAAGGTTATTTAAGCTCACAAGCCACTAGTTCTATTCGAGTTCGTATCAGTGACGACCACGCGTGGTTAAATATTAAGTCAGCTACCATCGGCACACATCGCCATGAATATGAATATGAAATTCCACTGGCAGATGCCAATGAAATTCTCGATAAGTTGTGCAGAAAACCATTAATTGAAAAAACGCGGCATTTTGTTGTGGATAATGGTCATACTTGGGAAATTGATGAGTTTGACGGTGATAATCAAGGGCTAATTGTTGCGGAAATTGAGTTATCTGAAATCGGTAAAGCCTTTGTAAAACCTGCATGGCTAGGCGAAGAAGTCACTGATGATATGCGTTATTACAATAATAATTTATCACAGCATCCGTATTCAGAATGGAATGTGATACTGTGAGAAATTGGCTGTGCGTAGTGTTGATGTTAGTCTCTAATGGCTGTTTTGCTGACAGTTTAAACGATGCACTTAATAGTATTGAGTCGGAGTGGGCAAGCATTTATTACGGCTTGCCAAAAACAAAACAACAAGCCGCCTACCCTGCCCTGCTCGATAAAATCAAGCAACTCGCTGAACATTATCCAGATGATGCACGGGTTATTTACTGGCAAGGACTGGTTAAAGCGTCTTATGCGAATCATCAAAACCCAATAGCAGCGTTGCAAGCAGTACATGAAGTACGGGATTTATTGACCAAAGCGATTGCTATCAATCCACAAGTGATGAACGGCGCGGCGTATGTGGTGTTAGGCACGCTGTACGACAAAGTACCGAGTTGGCCGATTGCCTTTGGTGATGATAATACCGCCAAAACCATGTTAGAAACCGCTCTAAAAATTAATCCCAACGGGTTGGTCAGTAATTATTTCTACGGTCAGTTTTTGTTGGCTCATGATGATACACAAGCCGCTGAACACTATTTTAATCAAGCTCTTGCTGCTCCTATTCGTGCTGAACAGCCTTATGCAGATCAGCAAATGCGCTACAAAGTACAACTGGAGCTAAAAAAAATGGGCGCGACTAGTCACACCTTATCTCAGCTTAATCATTAATATGTTGACCGATAAACTCGCGGTACTTTATGAAGGGCAAGGCGATAGTTTGGCGTTTCAACAATTGGCCGACCGTTTGGGTGTGCCACTGCGTAACACTGTGCAAGCGGACAATTTGTCAGAGCCATTTTTTTTATCTTGGCGTAATGGTTGTTTAAAATTATTGGATAGAGAGTTGCTTAGAAAAGGCGGCTTAACGGTGGATATAGACCCGCGCAATGGTGAACAACGTTCATGGCCTGCCCCCAAACAAGGCGCGTTAGCTCAAGCCTTAGGGCGTAAAACTAAAACGGTTGTCGATGCCACCACAGGCTGGGGGCAAGATAGTTTGTTTATGTTTCGCATGGGCTATCAAGTGAGCTGTATCGAACGTTCACCTGTGATGGTAGAGTTATTGGCGGATGGATTTCATCGTCTCAATCAACAAGACTGGATGCAACGCTTGCAATTATCAGCCCCGCAACTGTCTACAGGTAATGCCATTGATTTGTTAGCCACCTTAACCACGCCACCCGATTGTATTTATCTCGATCCAATGTTTCCGCCTAAACGTAAAAAATCCGCGTTAGCCAAAAAATCGATGGTTATTTTGCGTGATTTATTAGGTGATGATACCGACAAAGACCAACTATTTAACGTCGCGTTACAAGCGGCAGGAAAACGCGTGGTGGTCAAAAGCCCCGATGATGCTGAGCCGTTAGGTGGTAAACCTAGCGAAAGTTTTTCGGGAAAATTATTACGATATGATGTTTATTTGAAGGTTTAATATGTCAGATTGGCAAGATGTAATGGCTGAATCCGCTCTCGCAGAGGGTGAAAATACCGTGGTTGATGTCGATGGTACGGATGTGGCGATTTTTAAAATTGATGGTCAGTGTTATGCCATTTCCGATGTGTGTTCACACGATGGTGGCGAAATAGCCAGCGGTACGGTAGAAGGCGATGAAATTATTTGCCCACGACACGGCGCACGTTTTTGTATTAAAACAGGTGCAGTCACTGCCCCGCCCGCTTATGAAGATATTGATTGTTTTCCTGTGCGTATTGAGCAAGGCAGAATACAGGTTAGGGATGATCGTTGGGATTAAGCTATCGGTTAGTTGGGGGTCATATAGTTATCCCCCCAACCGACAATAATGGTTTAGATTTTTTTCTTGATAATCTCTTTGCCATCAATAATCAGCTCAGAAATACCACCTAACTGACCATTGAGTGTACATGAGGCGGTTTTAAAGCCACCTTTTTGAGCATTTTCACCGACCCATTTTAGAGTGACATAGGTTTCTTTATCGCTTTGGGTTTCAGATGGGAAATACACTTGTTCGCCTGTGTTATCCATGACGGCTTTGGTACATTTAGTGCTTGCCATTTCCTGCATAGCCACCACATTTCTTATCATGGATGAGCCTTCTTTTTGTTCTTTGGTTTGATCTTCTTTACTGACACCAACCATAACGAAACCAATAACAATTGCACCAAACACGGCGTACATTAATTTTTGATTTTCTGATATTTTTTCTGGCGTTTCTTCTGACATTTTTTATCTCCTGTGATTATTCAGTCAAGTGACCGACCATTGAATTCTATGTGAATTAATGCGGTTCAGCAATGAAAGTTAAAATTCAATGCCTTGTTCTGCCTTAATACCTTGTTGGTAGGCGTGTTTTATCATCGTCATCTCCGTCACCGTGTCGGCAATAGCGATAACTTCAGGCGCGGCATTGCGCCCTGTTAAAATTAAATGTTGCCAGCTAGGTTTATGCTCAGTAATAAAATCCGCGATTTCTTGACCTGAAATCCAGTTATAACCACAGCAATAATTTATCTCGTCCAATAACACTACATCAAATTTACCCGATAGGATTTTCTGTTTGCTCAGCTCCCAAATTTCCCGACTGGTTTTAATATCTTGTTCAGGATTTTTAGTGTCCCAAGTAAAGCCATCACCTAAGGCGTGCCATTCAATATTATCAAAACGTTCAGCGGCTTTTTGTTCACCTGTTTGCCATTGCCCTTTGATGTATTGAATCACGCATATCTTCAAACCCCAACCTGCGGCACGAAATACCATGCCGAACGCACTCGATGATTTACCTTTGCCTGTTCCTGTATTTACAACGACTAAGCCGCGTCGTCTGTCTCTGGATTTCATTCATTATTCCTTTCGTTATATTATGTATTTGGAATAGAGCTATCATTTAGACCTCGGAGGTTTTAAAAACGTACTAGGTCTACGTTGTTCCGCTTTAAGTGATCTAATTATCTATCATCCATTGTAACCTTAAAAATTCATTATGACTGAAGCCACACTTTTATTTAACCAAGCTAAAAACGTTATTGCAGGCGGCGTAAATTCACCTGTTCGTGCTTTTAATGGCGTAGGCGGTACGCCAGTATTCATCGACCATGCCCAAGACGCATATACTTACGACAGCTTTGGTAAGCGGTATATTGATTATGTTGGTTCATGGGGACCGATGATTTTAGGTCATGCCCATCCTGAGGTGATTGCCGCTGTTAAAACCGCCGCAGAAAAAGGCTTAAGTTTTGGCGCACCCACTGAGATTGAAACGGCGATGGCTCAGCGAGTGTGTGAGCTTATGCCTGCTATCGAATTACTCAGAATGGTCAGTTCTGGTACAGAAGCGACCATGAGCGCGATTCGTTTGGCGAGAGGTTACACGCGTCGCGATAAAATTGTGAAATTTGAAGGTTGTTATCATGGGCATTCAGATGCGTTATTAGTTAAAGCAGGGTCTGGTACATTGACCTTAGGCGTACCTAGTTCGTTGGGCGTGCCTGCCGCCGTAGCGGCAGATACTATTACGCTGACTTATAACGATAGTGAGCAGGTTAAACAATTATTTGCTGAAATGGGTGAACAAATCGCCTGTATTATTGTTGAACCTGTCGCAGGTAATATGAACTGTATTCCGCCTGTCGCGGGATTTTTGGAAACTCTGCGCCAAGTTTGTGATGCTTACCAAAGTGTACTGATTTTTGATGAAGTGATGACAGGTTTTAGAGTTGGTCTACAAGGTGCGCAAGGCGTGTACAACATAAAACCTGATTTAACCACCTTAGGTAAAATCATCGGTGGTGGTATGCCTGTCGGCGCATTCGGTGGACGACGTGACATCATGGAATGCCTCGCGCCCTTAGGTGGCGTGTATCAAGCGGGAACATTATCAGGCAATCCTGTTGCTATGGCGGCGGGTTTAAAGACCTTGGAATTGATTGCTCAGCCTGATTTTTATACGTCGCTGACTACAAAAACTGAACAGCTTACCGATGGCTTAAAACAACGCGCCGCTTCAGCGGGTATTGCTTTTACAACGAATCAAGTGGGCGGGATGTTTGGTCTATTTTTTAGTGATGAAGAGAAAATTAGCCGTTTTGCTCAAGTCATGCAATGCGACCAATCCAGATTCAAACGCTTTTTTCATGCGATGTTAGAAGCAGGTGTGTATCTTGCCCCTTCGGCATTTGAGGCAGGTTTTGTGTCTGCCACGCACAGTGAGGTTGATTTACAACAAACGCTAGATACAGCCGAAGCGGTGTTTAAACATTTATAACATTATCATTGATTGGAGTACAAACCTAGGCTTGTGCTCCATCGTTTATTATTTACAATGGAGTCCAACATCATGACCGCTCATAAAACACCCCGCATTCAAGCCTCAGACATCACCCCGCGCGAATTGTTTTATGACAGGCGGCGGTTTATGCAGTTAGCGGCGAGTGCATCATTAACAGCCCTATTGCCCAACGCCGTATTAGCAGGCGAGCCACTGGTAAATGTAAAAAAATCTACTGACAATTTACGCGATGAATTAACACCTTATAAAGATGTCACCAGTTACAACAACTTCTACGAATTTGGCACAGGCAAAGAAGACCCTGCACAAAACGCAGGTAGCTTAAAAACTCGCCCGTGGACAATAACACTTGAAGGCGAAGTTAATAAACCGAAAACCTTTGATATAGACGAACTGCTAAAACTCGCACCCCTAGAAGAACGCATTTATCATTTACGTTGTGTGGAAGCGTGGTCAATGGTGATACCGTGGATAGGTTTTCCGTTAGCCGAGTTAATCAAACACGTTGACCCCAACAGCAAAGCTAAATTTGTTGAATTTATCAGCCTGCATCACCCTGAGCAAATGTCAGGACAAAAATCGTCTGTACTCAATTGGCCGTATCGCGAAGGTTTGCGACTGGATGAAGCTATGCACCCGTTGACTTTATTGACAGTTGGGCTTTATGGTGAAGTGTTACCCAATCAAAATGGTGCGCCGATTCGTATCGTGATACCTTGGAAATACGGCTTTAAAAGTGCAAAATCTATCGTCAAAATTCGCCTAGTAGAAAAACAACCTATCTCCAGTTGGATGGAAGCAGGACCTAACGAATACGGTTTTTATGCCAATGTGAATCCAGAAGTCGATCATCCGCGCTGGAGTCAAGCCAAAGAACGCCGATTAGGTGATTTTTTAAAACGCCCTACCCTGCCCTTTAATGGCTATGGTGAACAAGTTGCCCAATTGTATGCAGGTATAGATTTAAGCAAAAATTTTTAAGCGCATGATTTTAAAAAATCTTAACAATAAAACCCTGCTATGGTTAAAAATCAGTGTGTTTTTATTGGCGTTAATACCGCTGATTAAACTGATAGTCGGTGGATATTTTGATGATTTAGGTGCAAATCCTATTGAAAAAATAACCCACCGTACAGGTTATTGGACACTGATTTTTTTACTTGTCACGCTAAGCATTACACCATTACGGTGGTTGACAAGCTGGTCATGGTTGGTACGGCTACGGCGCATGTTAGGTCTGTTTGCTTTCTTTTATGCCAGTCTGCATTTTTTGACTTATTTAGTATTAGACCAGTTTTTTGATTGGAATAATATTGTTAAAGACATTATCAAACGACCTTATATTACCATTGGTTTTACTGCATTTGTGTTATTGATACTTTTAGCTATCACTTCTAACAACTACTCAACCAAATTATTAGGTGGTAGACGTTGGCGATTATTGCATCGTTTAATTTATCCCGTCGCCGTCAGCGGCGTGGTGCATTTTTGGTGGTTGGTGAAAAAAGACATCACTGAACCGCTGACGTTTTCCCTATTGCTCGCTGTGTTGCTGGCAGTTCGTTTGATTTATTGGATATCCAAGCACAATAAAATGATTTATAAAGACAGGTGATTTGAAAAACAAGGGCAAACAGATATTCGATGGAAAGATTTTTTTATCTTCGGATAGCTTTAGGTTCTGTTGACATTTCAACGTAGCCAAATAAGAGCAGAAACGAAGCGAATAAAGCCCATGTAATTTCTGGCGAGTTTGTCAAATCGTGAAAACACGCGTCGGTAATGTTTGATTTT
>DFWO01000039.1:6965-7239 GCA_002380945.1 Methylococcaceae bacterium UBA4132
CAGATATTCGATGGAAAGATTTTTATCTTCGGATGGCTTTAGACTGAGTCCATTTATGTTCGATAGGATTAAGTTCAGGTGAATAAGTGGGTAGATATTCTAATAGGGTGGTCTGTTTGTTCGATGTTTGTTAACTATCGGCACGTTTTGATAGGCATCAGGGCTTGTTTCCACGTCTCTCCCTGTTAATCTTTGTCGACCGCACTTATAGTTCCAATCACTTAGTCCAACGCGTTATACTCGTTTCGCCAAGTCCAAAACGAATCACTGCTTC
>DFWO01000081.1 GCA_002380945.1 Methylococcaceae bacterium UBA4132
TATTTCTAGAAGACGGAAGAGATGATTAAGCAGTATTTGGAACATAATTTTGAGCCAAATCCGAACGATGAATTCAAGATGGAGCCACCATAAGACGCGTCGTTTAGCCGACGCGTATCCGGACTTCCAGTCCGTAACTCAAACCCACCAGCTTTTAGCTGGTGGTTGTTTAGTATTCTCTGCACAAAAATTCCATAAAAACTCCTTAGCCTCATCATTGGCTCTGCACATTGTCCAGTCACACTAGAGACATGGACACTTTACTTAAATCACTTATGCCTAGGCAGCTTTCCGCGTACCAATTATTAATTGGTACGGGAATGCTTTTAATGGCTATCGAACCTATACATTGGCTGGTTAATAGCTGGTCTGATCCTGCGCTTGATTCACAAGGTGGTTGGGTGTTTCTGCTGTGTGCGGGGTTGTTTGTCTGGAGCGTATCCAGCGACACCGCTACCAGTCCTTTAAAACACACCAATCATAAAAAAGCCGTGTTGTTGTTAGTAGGCACGGCTTTTATACGCGCCATTGGACAGGTTTTTGCGGTCAATGTGTTAGGTGCGGTGGCGTTAGCGGTGGATGTGTACGCGCTGGCTTTATTGGCTGATTTGGCGAGTCGTAAAAACGCGCTGTCAGCGGGTTGGTTGGCGGTGTTGTTTGCGTTTTCTTTGCCGATAGAACGAATTTTGCAACGCCTGATTGGTTTTGGTTTGCAGCATTTATCAGCCGATGGCGCGTGCTGGGTGTTGCAAGGCGTATTTGCCAATGTGCAGTGTGCAGGCATACGGTTGTTATTGGCGGGGCGTGATGTGCTGGTGGATTTGCCTTGTTCTGGCGTACGCAGTATCACGCTGTTGTGTTTGCTGTATGCCACGCTGATGTGTGTATTTAGACCTCGCTTATTAAGAGGGCTGTTGTTAGGCGTGATGACCTTAGCGAGTGCGTTGCTGGCTAATGTGTTGCGGATTAGTTTTCTGGCGACATTTATTGCTTATCCAGAAAAAATCGGCGGCATTAATGTGATGATGCAGCCAACTCATGATTTGATTGGGCTGTTTTGTTTGTTGGTGGCGGCGTTGCCGTTGGTGTTTGTTTCATCGTTGCCACACTCTGGCGTGGTAACGCATCCTGCCACACTCCAGCGTGGCGAGACAGGACGCTGGAGCGTCCACCACTGCATTCCCACGCTGGAGCGTGGGAACGATAAGTTGATTGCTTTCGGCTTTCTAATCCTCGCCGCCATCATCGTCTCTTTACCCCGTCAACCCTTAGATGTATCCGATAACCGCAGCGCATTAAATCTGCCTGCTTATCTCAATGGTCAATACGGGCAAGCCGTAGAACTTAGCCAACAAGAACAAGCCTACTTCACGCAATACGGCGGCTCTGCATTAAAAATGCGTTATGGCAATGCCAGCGCGTTGTTAATTCGTACCAACTCACCGCTACGCCATTTACATACACCCGATGATTGTCTGCGCGGCTTAGGTTTCAGCGTTGAATACCAAGGCGTGCAGTATCAACCCTTACCGACCGTTATTTATTTAGCAACCGCCAAAGACGGTTCTCAATGGCGCGTTGCCGTGACTTTTTATTCCGAACAACACGAATTTACCACCAATGTATCCGAAGTGGTGTGGCGTTGGTTGCAACAGCCACAGCGTACTTGGTACGCCTTACAACGTATTACCCCTGTTTATATCACCGACTCTAAAGCCAAACAATGGGATAACGCCCTGTTTGCCGCTTTGGATTTACACTCTTAAGGAGAGCCGTCATGTTAAATCTTATTAAATACACCGCTGGCTTGCTGTTACTACTGTTGAGCTGTTCCGTTTGGGCTGGTCAAGACATGGGTGGCACAATAGTAGCC
Source organism: Methylococcaceae bacterium UBA4132 (assembly GCA_002380945.1). Taxonomy (GTDB): domain Bacteria; phylum Pseudomonadota; class Gammaproteobacteria; order Methylococcales; family Methylomonadaceae; genus UBA4132. Next base: position 1,874 of record DFWO01000081.1, read on the forward strand.
ACGCTTGCCGATGGTAAAAAAGTCAATTTTCCATTACTGAAAGCCGACATCGCCGCGAAAATAAAAGGCGATTTAGTCACGGTGACGGTGAAACAAACCTTTACCAATCCCAGCGATAAGCCATTACACGCCACTTATTTATTCCCGCTCAATCAAAATGCCGCTGTGCATGAGATGGTGATGGAAGTCGGTGATGAGCGTGTACAAGCACAAATTAAACGCATTGAAGAAGCCAAAGCCACCTTTGAACAAGCCAAGCAAGAAGGCAAAGCCGCTTCGTTGTTGGTTGAACATCGTCCCAATATGTTCACCCAAGATATTGCTAACCTCATGCCTAATTTACCTGTTCAAGTCACGCTGACCTATATTCAAACCCTGCCTAAAGTCGATGGACAATATGAATTGGTGTTGCCACTCATAGTTGGGCCGCGTTATCAACCTGCGGGTGCAGGCGTTCCACCGACACCTGCCGCTGAGGTGAACAGCACAACCAAACTGGGACAATGGGAAGTAGAAAAACTGCCCGTTTATCCCGAAGTGGCAGGTTTAAACAGCCCAGACATTATTGATAAAGACCGCGTCTCTATCAGCGTTGACTTGGATGCAGGGTTGCCGATTACTGAACTCAGCAGTAAAACCCACGCCATTAAAGAAGACAAACTCTCCGCCACACAACGCGTGATTCATTTAGCCGAAGGCAAAACGATTGATAACAAAGATTTTGTGTTGCGTTACAGCTTAAGCGGTAGCGCGACACAAGCGGGTTTACTTGCTCATCAAGACGAACGCGGCGGTTTTTTCAGTTTACAAATTGAACCTCCTGCTCTGCCCGCAGTGAAAGATATTGCGGCACGCGAAATGGTGTTTGTGCTGGATACTTCTGGCTCTATGGACGGTGAACCCATTGCCGCCAGCAAACAATTTATGCTGCACGCGCTGCATAATCTGCATCCTAACGACACGTTTCGCATTATTCACTTTAGCAATAATGCCGAAGAATTTACCGCTGAACCTGTCGCCGCCACCGCTGACAATATTAAACGCGGCTTGGACTATGTGGAGCATTTAACAGCCGATGGTGGCACGAACGCGCCCAATGCCATTAATCAAGCCTTTGGTAAACCCGCTAAAGACAACACCTTGCGCATCGTCGTGTTTTTAACCGATGGTTATATCGGCAATGAATCCAACGTGTTGAAGATGATTAATGAAAAAATCGGCACAGCCAGAATCTACGCGCTGGGCGTGGGTACATCGGTGAATCGGTTTTTATTGGAAGAAATGGCAAACAACGGACGCGGTTTTGCACGCTTCATAGACCCCACTGAAAAAGCCGATGATGTCGCCATTCAATTAGCCAGTAAATTAGAAAGCCCCGTCTTAACTGACATCAGCATTGATTGGGGCGACTTACCCGTTAGCGACATCACACCTGCCAAAATCAGCGATTTATTTGCAGGCGGCGCGTTACGCATACAAGGTAAATACACGCAATCTGGACAGCACACCATTAAAGTCAACGGCTTGATTAATGGACGCAAAGCGCAGTTACCCATCACGATTAATCTACCCGCCAGTTCAGATGATAAAAACAATCCGATTCCCGTGATTTGGGCGCGTTCACAAATCGCGGACATGATGCGCTTGATTAATACGCCGTCACATTTACGCACAATCGCCACGAACGATACCGAGTTAAAAAATAAAGTCACCGACTTGGGCTTAAACTTCGCGCTGACTACACAATGGACTTCATTTGTCGCGGTGTCTGAAAAAATCGTCAATGCTCATCCAGAACAAGCCGAACACAGCAACGTGCCGTTGCCGATGGTAAAAGGTGTCACTGACAAAGCCTACGGTGATGCACAAACTGCCGCCGCACCCATTGTCGCCGCCGCGCAACCCATGACGCTGGCGCAAAATTTTTCAGGTGGCGCAGCACCTGAACCGTCTACTGTTGCAGGTTTAATCATGGTGTCATTAATGGGCGCGTGGACTGTGTATCGCCGCCGTCAACTGGAGCAAGCTCATGTCTAAAGCTGGCATTGCTGTTAAAGTGGGGTTGTGTGTGTTGCTGGTCGCTATTGCCGATGGCTTGTTTTATAAACAGCCTGTCGGCTGGACGGCAGGCTTGTATGCAGGTTTATTGCTCGCGGTGTTAATTGGATTAAATAAACACCTGTTACAAAGCACAGCCAGTAAACTCATCGCTTTTTCTAGCGCGACACTGATAGGTTCTCTGATTGAAGCTCCGCACAGTTTAACCGTCGGCTTATTCAGTTTAGGCATTATCACCCTGTTGATTTTACAAAAACGCAAACGCTTATCCTGCGCCTTGTTCTGGTTGAAAGATGTTAGCGGCTTTTTTACGCAAGGCGCGAATCAATGGCATAAAGATATTCATAAAATAAGTCGGGCAAGAAAACGCAAAGCAGGACATAAAATCCAATTCAGCTATGCGGTCATTCCTGTTTGTCTCACCTTAACGTTTGGCTTTTTGTTTGCAGAGGCGAATCCGATTATTGCGCAAGTCTTGGCTGGTATTGACTGGGATTTATTGCTTCGCTTGCTGTCGGTGTGGCGGTGGTTGCTTTGGTTTGTTACGGCGGTCATCATCTGGGCATTATTACGCCCAAGGTTTATGCCCAGCAACACACTTGCAGCCAGTACACGTTTAGATTTAGACCGTTGGTTTAATCAGCAAACCATTGTTTTATCCTTGCTGCTGTTCAATGGCATTTTCGCCCTGCAAAATGGTCTGGACATTGTGTTTTTATGGAGCGGCGAAACCTTACCGAATGGCTTAAGCTATGCCAGCTACACCCACGCTGGCGCGTATCCCTTGTTTGTTACTAGTATCATCACCGCTATTTATGTGTTGATTACCTTTAATGAACAGCAACCGCATTACCAAACTACCACCGCCAAAAAACTGGTATTCGTTTGGTTAGGGCAAAATATTTTTTTGTTGATGTCGGCGATTAATCGCTTGCTGCACTATATCGAAGTGTATTCATTAACCTATCTGCGCATTGCGGCTTTAATAGGCATGGTGCTAACTGCTATTGGTTTAATGCTGATATTTACCCGAATTTACCTCAATCGTAGCAACGGCTGGCTAATCAACGGCAACGCTCTCGCTATTGCTGCCATTTTGTATATCGTTTGTTTTATTAATTTTGACAGCCTGATTGCTAATTACAATGTGCGGCATTCGTTAGAAGTGACAGGGCAAGGCAATAGTATAGATTTACCGTATTTGCGTAGTTTAGGTTCAGAATCATTATTCGCATTACGTTGGTTTCAAGCCAATGCCAAATATAGCCCTTCGCAAACTACTCAGGCGGGTATGTTAATCGCTGAATTGGAAAATGAGTTAGCCAATAACACAAGCAACTGGCGAGCATGGACATGGCGACAACAACGGCAATTAGTTATTAAATCAGAGCCTAAACAAGCTGTGCCGATGGGTGATAGTGGCTGGCAATATTAAAGCGGAGCGTTACTGTTCAATAACATAGTTTTTATTGGGTTAAAACTTTTTCTATGAACCTCTAAAATACCAAACTGTTGAATTTCAGTAAGATGCTGTTGTGTACCGTAGCTTTTATGAATGTGAAACGAGAAGTTGGGGTATTGCTGGTGATAGTTCACCATGAGTTGATCGCGGTAAACTTTGGCGATAATAGAAGCGGCACTGATAGCTTGTACTTTGCTGTCACCTTTGACAATTGTTTGCGCAGGGCAAGGAAAATGCGGTAATCGGTTGCCATCGACTAATACGGTATCAGGTTGTATAGACAAACCTGCCACGGCGCGTTGCATTGCAAGTAGCGTAGCTTGCAAAATATTAAGTTGGTCAATCTCGGTAACACTGGCTTCTGCTATCGCCCAGCATAAGGCATTCTCTTGAATGATTTTGCTAAGCTGTTCGCGTTTGCGTTCAGTGAGTTTTTTAGAATCGGCTAAGCCAGCGATGGGTTTTGTTGCGTCCAATATGACGGCGGCGGCGACGACAGAGCCTGCTAAACAGCCCCGTCCCACTTCATCAACGCCTGCAATCAGAAAATGTGGGGGAAATTCATCCATGAATGGCATAAGCGACTAACGCAATATGCCTCGGCGAACATTACGCAAGAAATTAACCATTTCGGTGAGTTCTTTGCTATCGGTTGCCAATGCTTCGATTTGCTCGATGGCATCTTCTAGACGTAAATTCATTTTGTAGATAATTTTATAGGCGTTTCTTATCAAACGTACATCTTCGGCGGCAATGCCATTGCGCTCCATGCCTACCGAGTTGATACCATGCGGTCTGGTAGGTTTGCCACCGACCATGACAAAAGGAGGGATGTCTTGAGTAATGGCACTACCCATTGCCGCAAAGCTGTATTGCCCTATTTGCGTGAACTGATGTACTAAAGTGAAGCCACCCAAAATGGCGTGGCTATTTAAATGTACATGTCCTGCCAATGATGCGCCATTTGCCATGATAACGTGATCGCCGATAATGCAATCATGAGCAACATGGGTGTACGCCATGAATAAGTTGTCATTACCTATTTGGGTGACACTATTATCTTGAATGGTACCTCGGTGCATAGAGGTAAACTCTCGAATGGTGTTTCTATCTCCAATTTCAAGGCGCGTGACTTCAGCGGCATATTTTTTATCTTGCGGGTCTTCACCAATAGATGTGAATTGATAGATGCGATTGTCTTTACCAATGGACGTAGGTCCTTTAATAACGACATGAGGACCTATGACAGTACCTGAATCTATTTTGACATCAGTGCCGATAACAGAAAAAGCTCCCACCGACACATCGGCGGCAAGTTCAGCACGACTATCAATAATAGCGGACGAATCAATCAAAACTAATCCACTACCGCTGCGCATCGGATTTCTGCACTCGCCACAAAATCGCCATCCACTTCGGCACGGCATTCAAACGCCCAAATATTACGCTTACTTTTGACAAATCTGGCTTCCAACATTAATTGATCCCCAGGCACGACAGGTCTTTTAAATTTGGCTTTATCAATGCCCACCAAATAGTAAATCATACCTTCTAATTCATCACCCGCTGTTTCCGAGGCTAATAAACCAGTGGCTTGCGCCAGTGCTTCCAGAATCAAAACACCTGGCATGATGGGTTTTTGTGGGAAATGCCCTTGAAAGAAAGGCTCATTATAAGTAACATTTTTTACTCCTAATAGCCTAATCCCAGGTTCACACTCAATGACCTTATCAACCAATAAAAAAGGGTAGCGATGAGGTAAGAAGGCTTGTATTTGTAAAATATCCAACGTAATAGACATGGCGTAGGGAGTTTTTATTATAAAATTGGGTGGTATTACTTAAAGATAAAAATAGGTTATTCGGGTATTTTTGACAGTTTTTGTTGAACTTGCGCAGTCACATCAATTTTATCATTTGCGTAGATAACGCCTTCAGTCAACAATAAATCAAAGTTTTGATCTTTAGCAATTTCACGAATAGCTTCGATAATATGTTTTTGTAATTTGCCTAATTCTTCATTACGGCTGGCATTAAAATCTTCGCTAAATTCTTGTTGTGATCTTTTTGCGTCTCTTTTTTTGTTGAGAATTTCTTTTTCTAAATTAGATTTCTCTGATTCACTCATGACCGCTGCATCTTTGGTCATTTTTTCTTCCATAGTTTGAATTTCTTTTTGCTGTGCAACTAATTGTTTATCACGGCCTGAAAATTTTTGTTCCAAACGTTTTTTAGCTTTTTCAGCTTGAGGTGCTTTTTCAAGTACCGCAGGAATGTTTACAAAACCAATTTTTAAATCAGCGTAACTGACATTGGCAGCCAGCAATAATCCTAAAAATAAAGCAATTTTCTTTTTCATTGTTAAATTAATCTCCAATTACGGTTAAAAATAAAGTGACGCTAAGGAATGAAATTATAGGGGATAACTTGATTAAACTAAAATAACTTCTCAGAAACTTTGACCAAAGTTGAACTGAAATGCTTGTTTTTGATCGGTAGGTGCTGGATTGATTGGGTATGCAGCACTCACAGACAATGCGCCAAACGGCGATAACCACTCACCTGAAAGTCCAGCCGAATAGCGCATTTCATTCACTGAAAAACCATTGCTGACTGTACCCGCATCAAAGAATGTACCTAGTCTGACAGATTTTGTTTCTGTCATGAACGGCACAGGGAAAAATAATTCGGCGTTACCGACAATTTTACTAGAGCCACCAATGGGATTGCCTTGATAAACAGCACCACCAAGTAAGTTGTATTGGGTATCTCTAGGACCTAGAGTGTTATTTTTAAAGCCCCGCACTGAACCTGTACCACCCGCAAAGTAATTTTCAAAGAATGGCAAGGATTTGGTGCTACCGTAGCCATCGCCATAAGCGATTTCGCCATTTAGCTTAAAGGTAAAATCTTTGGCAATGGGAAAGTAATGTTGATGTCTATACCCTACTTTATAGTAGGTCAGATCACTACCTGGCACGATGATTTGTGCAGAGGCACGTTGCTGACCTCCTTGATTAGGAAATATTGCTCGATTAAGGGTGTCGTGAGTCCAACTGACTGTTTCACCTAATGTCCAGAACTTATTGCCTTCTTCGAGAACAAAATCACGAATTTGTTTAGAGACATAGGCGTTGCTACTATTACCATAGGCATCCGTGTAATCATTGATTTTTAAGTTTGTATGCCTTAAGTCGGTATCAAAACGTATCATATCGAATTCGTTTAGAGGAATACCAAAGTTGGTACCAATATTGCCGACATCGGTGGTGTAATTGGACAAATTCACCGCGCCTGCATTACGTTTAGCATAACCTAAATTGTAACCTTGACTCACACCATCTACCGTAAAATAAGGATTGAAAAATCCAAATTGGTAATTAGTGGTATAAGTACTGTTGTTAAAGGCAAGGTTGACACGTTTACCAGAACCAAATACGTTATCTTGCGCCACGTTGGCGTTTAATATAATACCTTGCACCTGAGAGTAGCCAATCCCTGCTGATAAATTTCCCGATGGTTTTTCGACCACGGTGTAATTAGCATCAATTTGGTCGGCTGTACCTGCGACAGGTGGCGTTTCAACATTGACTGATTCAAAATAGCCTAAACGCTCAAGACGGACTTTTGAACGTTCAATTTTTGAACTTGAAGCCCAGCTCGATTCCATTTGGCGCATTTCACGACGTAATACTTCATCACGCGTTGAGGTGTTGCCGCGTATATTGATATGATTTACATAAACACGCTTGCCTGGATCAACTGCGAAGGTCATATCAACGCTTTTTTTGGCTTCATTAATTTCTGGCACCATATTAACGTTAGCAAACGCATAGCCCTCATCGCCTAAACGGTCTTGAATGGCTTTTGAGGTTTCAGTGGCATTTTTTCGAGAAAAAACTTCACCAGGTCCTACGCTCACCAATTTAGTTAATTGGTCAGGTGGTACTACCAAATTCCCTGCCAGTTTGACTTTATTCAGCGTGTAAATATCACCTTCTTTAACATTGATCGTGACATAAATATCTTTTTTATCAGGCGTAATAGCAACCTGTGTAGATTCGATGGCAAAATTGATATAACCGCGATCTAAATAATAAGACAACAGGCTTTCTAAATCAGCCGATAGTTTTTGTTTAGAATATTGGTCATTTTTGGTATAAAACGACAGTAAGTTAGACGGGCTTAACTCAAATTTACTGAGCAGCGTTTTATCATCAAAGGCATTGTTACCGACGATGTTGATTTGTTTGATTTTAGTGACGCGCCCTTCAGAAATAGTAATGTTAATACCGACACGATTTCGACTCAAATTGGTTACGTCAGTTTTAATTTGTAGCCCATATTTGCCGTGACTGAGATATTGGCGGCTTAATTCTTGTTCCACCTTGTCTAGCACTTGTCGATCAAATACTTTACCTTCGGACAAGCCAATTTTATCCAATGCTTTGGTTAAATCATCTTTACTGAGGTCTTTATTACCTTCAAAGACAATTTTTGCGATAGTAGGGCGTTCAACAACGTTAATAACCAGCGTAGAACCTTGTCTCGATAAGGACACATCCTTAAAAAAACCTGTTTTAAATAATGCTCTTATTGCAGCAGAAGACCGATCCAAGGAAAACCGTTCGCCGACACTCACAGGAAAGTCGTTATAAACCGTACCTACAGAAATACGTTGTAAACCTTTAACTTGAATATCTCTAACAGTAAATTCTTCATCGGCTTTAACAGCTTGAGACGCAAGCAGAGACAATAATAACAAGCGAGAAAAAGTATTTGGTTTCATGTAAGTATCTAAAAAATAAAGCGTCTATGGGCGAAGGATGAAAACGTCTGGGATTATAACACAGTAAATATTTAAACAGCTTAAGCCCTGTCTATAGAAAAACTCAGCACATCATCAATAGATGCACTTTTTGATAACAGCATAAGTAAACGATCCAAACCAATTGCTATACCAGAGCAGTCAGGTAAACCCGTTGCTAACGCGGCAATCAATCGTTCATCTTTCACTACATCGGCTAGATTATTTTGTTGCCGCTGGGCGATTTCATTATCAAAACGTTGATTTTGCTCAATGGCATCAGTTAGTTCATAAAAACCATTACCCAGCTCAACACCGTTAATAAACAGTTCTACTCGGTCAGTAATACGCGCATCATCGGCATTAATACGCGCTAATGACGACTGACAGGCAGGATAACCATACACCATACACAACTCATTTTTACCCAAATAAGGCTGAACTTTATGACTGAACAACACATCTAGCCACAGTGCGTGATCGTGTTCACACAATGATACTGCTTCAGGCAATTGATGCGTCAACGCATAGGTACAGTAATCCTCATAACAAAACACTAGTGCATCCAAGCCTGTATAGTGCTGAAAAATTGCTTGATAACTGATACGTTGTACACCTGTTAAGGCATTGTGTTCAGCAAATAGCGACACTATCAATTCGGCAATTTCATCCATCAATTGCGGCAGCGTAAAGCCAACTCGGTACCATTCTAACAGGGTGAATTCAGGGTTATGAAAGCGTCCTGATTCGCCATTTCTAAACGCCTTACAAATTTGATAAATAGAACCACTGCCTGAAGCAAGCAGACGTTTCATAGCAAATTCCGGAGACGTTTGCAGAAATAAACGCTGTTGTCGTGGTGGCACATCATAATCGGTAGCAAAAAATGCCAAGTTTGGATCAGTGCCTATGGTATGACTGAGTAGCGGTGTTTCCACTTCTAACACCGATTTTTCCAAGAAGAAAGCCCGAATTTTTGCCAACATTCGCGCTCTTAAGCGCAACATTGCTACCGAACAGGTCGGCTGCCACGCTGACTGCATTATTCTTTAACGCGCGAAATATATTCGCCTGTACGGGTATCCACTTTAATCATTTCATCAGTTTGCACAAACAATGGTACACGCACCACTGCGCCAGTTTCCAATTTAGCAGGTTTACCACCGCCACCTGAAGTATCGCCGCGTACACCAGGATCAGTTTCCACAATGGTTAATTCAACAAAATTGGCAGGTGTCACACCAATGGGCGCGTCATTCCATAACATAACCGTACACATATCCTGATCTTTCAACCATTTCGCCGCATCGCCGACAATTTTTTCATCACATTGATACTGTTCAAAGCTTTCAGGCTGCATAAAATGTCTAAACTCGCCATCGTTATACAGATACTGCATATCCATCTCGACCACATCCGCACCTTCCAGCGATTCGCCAGATTTAAAGGTTCTTTCAATAACGCGACCTGTTTTTAAGTTTCTGATTTTGACGCGGTTGAATGCTTGACCCTTACCTGGTTTAACAAATTCATTCTCAATAATTGCACAAGGGTCATTATCCAGCATGACTTTCAACCCTGCTTTAAACTCATTGGTACTATAACTAGCCATTTTATCCTCAAGATGACAAACAATGTAAACGAGTCATTATAATAGAAGCCCCCTACGGATAGAAACCTAAAAACCTCGACAGATGACAGAATCAACGCACGAAACCGCGCATTTTCACCAAAATTGGCAACAACAACTCGCCCAAGCATTCACCACGATAGACGACTTGTGTCGTTATTTAGACTTAAATTCCAGTGACTTACCTGTATCGGCGATTGCCTCACAACAGTTCGCTTTACGCGTGCCATTAAGTTTTGCCGCCTGCATGGAAAAAGGCAACCCTGACGACCCCTTATTGCGCCAAGTCTTACCCATACAAGACGAATTAGCGTTTTATGCAGGTTATAGCAATGACCCTGTCGGCGACTTACCCTCCGCCACCCAAACAGGCATACTGCACAAATACCAAGGGCGCGTGTTATTAATCAACACAGGTAGTTGCGCGATTAACTGCCGCTATTGTTTCCGCCGTAACTTCCCCTACGCCGACTTACAACTCAGCAAACAGCAAGAACACGCCGTCATCCTCAGCATACAAAACGATTCCAGCATCCACGAAGTCATCTTCAGCGGCGGCGATCCCTTATTACTCAACGATGCCAGACTCACGCGCCTAATTGAACAAATCAACAGCATCGACCATGTAAAGCGTATTCGTATTCATAGCCGCTTGCCTATCGTACTACCTGCGCGTATTACCGATGAACTCATTAATACCCTAACTAACAGCCCCAAACAAATTATCATGGTGTTACATTGCAACCATGCCAATGAAATTAATGAACGCGTTATTCACGCCTGCCAGCAACTCAAACAGCAGGGCATTACCTTATTGAATCAATCGGTATTATTGAAAGGTGTTAATGATGATGCAGACGCACTGTGTGAACTTAGTGAAAAATTATTCCAACACGGCATTCTTCCTTACTACCTGCACCTATTAGACAAAGCGATAGGGACAGGACATTTTGCCGTGTCAGAAAGCGAAGCCCTGTTATTAATAGCGCAAGTACAAGCCCGTTTATCGGGTTATCTTGTGCCTAAATTGGTTCAAGAAGTGGCAGGGGCAGCATCTAAACAGTATGTGAGGGGGGGATGAGTGAAGTGTGTTTATTAAACTTCAAGATGCGCTGGGCGACATGAAAACGCAATACACAGCAGAGTTTCGTTTCTACGCAGAACTGAACGATTTTTTACCAGCGCAACAACGTAAGCAAACTCTGCTTTATCGTTTTAGTGGTCATCCAGCAATTAAAGACCCCATCGAAGTTTTCGGCGTACCACACACTGAAGTAGAATTAATTGTCATCAATGGTCAGGCGGTAGGTTTTAACTATCAGCTTCAGACTGGCGATCGTGTTGCGGTCTATCCTGTGTTTAAAAATATAGACCTCTGTGCCATGCCTAAACTGCGTGAAGAAATCTTGTCTAAGCCCCGCTTCATCATAGATGTGAATCTGGGCAAACTTGCCAAACGAATGCGCCTATTAGGTTTTGACTGCCTTTATCGTAACGATTATAAGGATACGGAAGTAGCGAATATCGCGGTAAGCGATCAGCGTGTCGTATTAACGCGGGATAGGCGGCTTTTATACGCTAAGCGGATTAGTCACGGCTATTGGGTGCGGGCGGTAGAGGTTGAAATTCAAGTTGCTGAAGTTCTGCAACGCTTCAATTTATATGATTTGATTCAGCCTTTTACTCGCTGTCTGATGTGCAACGGTGTTTTGAAGTCTGTTGCTAAAGCCGATATTCTGGCGCGTCTTGAACCTAAGACTAAGCTTTATTATGACGTTTTTTATCAATGTAACAAGTGCCAGCGCGTCTATTGGGAGGGTTCACATATAGATGATATGCGGCAACGCTACGCTGTTTTTCTAGGTGGAACTCAGCCCCGATAACTCACATTCTGCATTTGCCGCAATATCCAATTACGCCGTTTCAGCACATAATTTGACGGCTGCGCGGCTTTTAAACGAATAGGATTAGGCAAGGTGGCGGCGAGTAGCGCGGCTTGTGAACGGCTGAGTTGCTTAGCAGGAATACCAAAATAATGCTGACTAGCGGCTTCTATACCAAAGATATGATCGCCAAATTCGGCGATATTTAAGTACACCTCAATAATGCGTTGTTTACTCCAAAATACCTCCAACAACCCTGTAAACCACACTTCCAAACCTTTACGAATAAAACTTTTTGACGGTGTTAAAAATAAATTCTTAGCGACTTGTTGAGAAATGGTACTTGCCCCTCTCATTGGCTCACCGTCAATATAATCTTCTACCGATGCCGCTATCTCATGAAAATCAAAACCAAAATGCTGCATAAAACGTTGATCTTCTGAGGCAATCACTGCGGTAAACGCATGAGGTGAAATTTTTTCCGCGCTAACCCATCTGTAATCAATCGACTTAAAGCTAGGCAAATCTTCCACATGGTGGTGCAACATAAACATCGTGGTGAACGGCGGTATCCAGCGTAATACAATACAGCTACCAACCGATGAAATCAGGTAGGTGAGCAGTAAGTAAAATAAACCCATGCGTACAACTAAGCGTAATGATGGCTTGGGCGTTGGCTGAGGTAGTGGTTGTTTTTTGTGTTTTTTTGCCAAGGGATGACGTTTTATCGAATGTGATGTGTCCATACTATGTATGGCACATTTTGCCAGATTAAAAGCTAATAATCCTGTGTAATGTGTTGAACCGTTATTTATACCGATGCCAACGTCCGAAACAACTGAGTATTTTTAGGAATCAGCGCGTAATCACACAGCGTGATAAATGCCGCATCGGTTCGACTATCACCCGCGCCAAAGGTTAATAAATCGGGATACTGGTTTTTGTAATGTGCCAATAAATAATTCACCGCATCTTCTTTATTAATTATCTTCGGCAACACTGCCAGATTATTGCCGTTGATGTGCCAGTACAAACTGCCATCAAGGATACTCTCATGTGGCTTGATAACAGCTTCCAGTAGCGTTGTTAGCGTCGCTTCGGTACGGTCAGTATGCTTAATATAGCCATACCACGTTATATCAAAATCATTGACTAAATGTGGCTTGAAGCCTTGGTGCTGTTTCGTATAACGCTCAATCTTCGCCCACAAATCGAACAGTTTTTCCTGATAAACAGGTAAGGTTAGCATCATGCGTTCCATCCACACGCTATCAACCTGCCGCTGTTTGTCTAAGATAACCGCGCCGTGATTAATCACGACTTCTTCTTGAAACGGCAAAGTACATCGCCCAAAGGCATGAACATCTCGTGCTGTGACAGGCACGATTTTAAAACCTTGCGACAGCCAATCCCATAACCATTGCTGTTTATGCGTGGCAAACGAATTGGGCGTACCATCGGGCAAAAAAGCGCGAACCTGCAACCGCGCATCATCCGCGCCAAACTCGCATTTTCTTAAAGTTTGAAACAGCGTGTCATCAAGGTCTAAAAAAATGTAGCGTTGCATAAGCAGTATTGGCAGTGAGTTCAAAACGTGCGCTAATCGCATTCCAGTCGTGGAGCAACTTAAGCAATGGCGCGTTTAAGGGGGTTTCGTGACACAAAATAATCTCACGGTAATCGGCAGGATTCATGTTGTAAATAAAATTGGCAATACCGTCTTCGTAGTTATCTTCAAACTGGCAAATCAAACCGATTTCATTGCCTTTGTGTATCGGTGAGCGCGTGGTGCTTTGTACTTTAACCTTCAAACCTTGCGCGGCTAAAGCGCGTCCCAACAAATACGCAGGTGCGTTACATTCGCCTGTGCCTAACACCAAGACAGGGCGGTTATCTTGTTCGGTGGTTTTAAAATGCACCGTTGGATCGGCAGTTATCTCAACAGGTTTCGTCAAGCCCAAACGCCCTTGCCATGCTAACAAATGTTTTTTACAGGCATTATTGCTGGACGCATTAACGCTAATTGCATCAATCGCCGCGTTATTGTGATCTTCAAAACTCAACAAACCTTGGCGAAAACAAACCCACTCAACACTAACGCCCGCTTCGCTTTCTAAATAACAGCGGTCGTTTGGATGGGCAAAATTAACCAAACTGACAATAAACACCTTACGCAAAGCAGGATTCACTTTTTGATACGCCTGAATCAAGCGTAAAAACGTTCTGCCCGTACTAATTTCATCATCAATCAACACCAAG
>DFWO01000078.1 GCA_002380945.1 Methylococcaceae bacterium UBA4132
AATCCATGACACCTCTCAAAATATATCATTTTATCAGCTAAAGCTAACTGGCTGGAAGCTGGTGGTTTTAACCTTATGATGGAAAATAAACTAACGTTTTGATCTATTACCAAATTTTTGTAAGTTATTAATTTTTCGTTATGGGTGCAGAGCATCAGTTAGTACCTTATTCAATTAAAAAGCCAGCTATTGCCAGCAAATCTTTGCCGACAACAGCTTGTTAAATCAAGTAAAATGCCCAGCTTTACCCGTAGGTGTCATTTATGGTCTGGAAGCCTCACGTTACTGTCGCCGCTGTTATCGAGCGCGATAATCGTTTTTTATGTGTTGAAGAACACACCCCCAATGGTTTGCAGTTTAATCAACCTGCTGGGCACCTTGAACCTAATGAAGACTTTATCACAGCCGTTAAACGTGAAGTTCAAGAAGAAACTGCTTGGCAATTTGAACCAGAACAACTCATTGCCGTGCAGTTGTGGCGAAAAAACCCTGACTATCCCACTTTTCTACGCCTATGTTTTTCGGGGCATTGTCACAGTCATGATGCCAATCAAAGCCTTGATGAAGGCATCGTAGCAACGCACTGGCTCACCCGCGCTGAAATTGCAGCCGAAGCACACCGTTTGCGTAGTCCGCTGGTATTGATGAGCATAGACAACTATTTAAGCGGGCAACATTACCCTTTATCGTTATTAAAAACATTTCTTGATTATGAGTAAAAATATCATTGTTGGCATGTCGGGCGGTGTCGATTCATCGGTTACTGCCTTGCAATTGCTAGAACAAGGTCACAACGTCACTGGTTTATTTATGAAAAACTGGGAAGAAGATGACGGTACCGAATACTGCACCGCAATGGAAGACCTTGCCGATGCGCAACAAGTCTGTGACAAGCTAGGCATCCCCTTAAAAACGGTGAACTTTGCTGCTGAATATTGGGATGAAGTCTTTGAGGTATTTTTGTCCGAATTTAAAGCAGGACGCACGCCTAATCCTGATATTTTGTGCAATAAACACGTTAAATTTAAAGCCTTTTTAAATTATGCCATTGATGATTTAAAAGCCGACTATATCGCAACAGGTCACTATGCCCGCGTTGCTGAAAAAGACGGTGAGTATTTCTTATTGAAAGGCTTAGACCCCAATAAAGAACAGAGTTATTTTCTCTACACGTTAGGACAAAAAGCCTTATCGAAAACACTATTTCCGATTGGGCATCTACACAAACCAGAAATTCGCGCTTTAGCTGAAAAAGCAGGCTTTAGTAATGCTCGAAAAAAAGACAGTACAGGGATATGTTTTATTGGTGAGCGTAAATTCACTGAGTTTTTACAACGCTATCTACCAACTCAAGCAGGTGAAATGCGCACGCCCGAAGGCAAGTTTATCGGCAAGCATCATGGCTTAATGTATTACACCTTTGGACAACGGCAAGGTTTAGGCATCGGCGGCGTGAAAGACGCACCTGATGAACCGTGGTATGTATTGGATAAAGATTTAGACAACAATATTTTGATAGTCGGACAAGGACACGACCATCCGTTAATGCTCCATAACAGCCTAATCGCCAGTCAGTTAGATTGGTGTAGCAATAAACCCCTAACCGAACCCTTACGCTGTATGGCAAAAACCCGTTATCGCCAAGCCGATCAAGCGTGTCGTGTACAATCCTTAGAAGACAGACGCTATCAAGTTGTTTTTGATGAACCACAACGCGCAATCACTGCTGGGCAATCGGTGGTTTTTTATCAAGGTGAAGTCTGTTTAGGCGGGGGAATTATTGAATCAAGAGCCAATGTGTAGCTGTACGCAACATATTATTATATTAAAAGTATTCACTCGTTCACACACTGTGAGAACGAGAAAAAATATTATTGGGTTACCAAAAAGCGGCATCCCGACCTTATATGATAAAAATCAATAAAAGAACGCTAGGAAAATCGAGTAAGCTTTCAGAGATCATTGGGAAGCCGCCCCCAACCTGAGGATTGGTGTAATATCAGAGCCTGTGGAGCGATTGGCTCCCGCCCTATTCACCCATACCGAGGAGTATCTTAGGCTTAGAGCCTGACTACACAAGGCTGGCAGGTGCATACTCAGGGTCGGAAACCGATGAGTAGTTTATCTTTTTCAAGACATTTGGACAAACAGATCATGAATAGTCACCTAAAACAAATAAAAAACCCTGTATTCTCAGGCATTGATGTCGGTACGGAGGAACTGGTTTTAATGATTCGTAAGAACGGCAATCCCTTCAATCCACAAAAGTTTGATTGAATACCTCAATCCACATGTCACCATGGACGAAGAAGTGACCACGAATACAAGTAGCAAGACAAAAGCAACAGTGAGTCGGCTGAGTATCTTCAGGATTTTTTGCAAGAATGTTCCAGATGACATTGCGCTCTCCTGTGATGCCTAACTAATATTAAACTTCCTAAATGACGTAACGTATTACGTCATACGTTTATCTAAGCATTTGTAAAAATATAGAACAACTTAAACTCCATTCATGTAAAAAAAAATTTCTCACGTCCTAACACAATTGCAATATAAACCCACATCAAACCAACCCCAGCTCCTGCAACCGCCGAATCTCATCCCTCACTTTCGCCGCCTGTTCAAATTCCAGATTTTTAGCGTGTTGATACATAGCATCTTCCAACTGCTTGAGTTTTTTGCTCAGTTGTTTAGGATTCAGCACCGCATAATCGGCTTGTGACTCAGAAACTTGTTGAGCGGTTTTTGTACCGATGCTGGGCAAGCCTGTTTGTAAAATATCGCTGATGGTTTTAAAAACGCCTGTTGGTTTTATGCCATGCTTAATATTAAAGACGCGTTGTTTTTCACGGCGGCGGTCGGTTTCGTCTATGGCTTGCTGCATGGAGCGGGTGATTTTGTCGGCGTATAAAATGGCTTTGCCATTGAGATGACGGGCGGCGCGTCCGATAGTTTGGACTAAGGACACTACAGAACGCAAAAAGCCTTCTTTATCGGCATCGAGGATAGCGACTAAGGATACTTCGGGAATGTCTAAGCCTTCGCGTAATAAGTTGATTCCGACTAACACATCAAACTGCCCTAGGCGTAAATCACGGATAATTTCTACGCGCTCAACGGTTGCCACATCGGAATGCAGATAGCGTACTTTTATACCGTGTTCGGTTAGGTATTCAGTTAAATCTTCTGCCATGCGTTTGGTGAGCGTGGTGACTAATACACGCTGATTGAGCTTAACGCGTTGGGTAATTTCTGACAGTAAGTCATCGACTTGCGTAGTAGCAGGACGCACGTCAACGATAGGATCACACAGTCCTGTCGGTCTTACCACTTGTTCAATAAAATCGCCTGAATGGGCTTTTTCATAATCGCTGGGCGTGGCGGAGACATAAATACGTTGCGGCGATTTGGCTTCAAATTCATCAAAGCGTAACGGGCGATTATCTAGCGCGGACGGTAAACGGAAGCCATACTGCACCAGCGTTTCTTTGCGTGATCTATCGCCTTTGTACATTGCACCGATTTGCGGCACAGTGACGTGGCTTTCATCAAGTACCAGTATGGCGTTGGCAGGTAAATAATCAAACAACGTGGGTGGTGATTCGCCCTCGCGTCTGCCTGATAAATAACGCGAGTAGTTTTCTATGCCTGAGCAGTAACCTATCTCTAAAATCATTTCTATATCAAACAGCGTGCGTTGTTCTAGGCGTTGCGCTTCGACTAATTTGTTTTGCGCGTATAACTCGGCTAAACGCTCTTTTAATTCCAGTTTGATAGACTCAACAGCGGCTAATAGTTGTTCTCGTGGCGTGACATAATGGCTTTTGGGATATACAGTGAAACGCGCCACGCGACGTAGGGTTTCGCCAGTTAAGGGATCAAATAAAGACAGTTGCTCAATTTCATCATCAAACAGTTCGATGCGTAAGGCTTCGGCATCGGCTTCGGCGGGAAATACATCAATGACTTCACCACGCACTCGATAAGTAGCTCGACGTAATTCTATGTCGTTCCGCGTGTACTGCATTTCGGCCAAGCGGCGCACGATGGCGCGTTGGTTGATTAAGTCGCCTTTGACTAAATGCAGCACCATTTGAAAATACGATTCAGGTTCGCCTAGCCCATAAATTGCTGACACGGTGGCGACCACGATGGTATCGCTACGTTCTAGCAGGGCTTTGGTGGCAGATAAACGCATTTGTTCGATGTGTTCATTCAAAGACGCATCTTTGTCTATGAAGGTGTCGGAAGCTGGAATATAGGCTTCGGGCTGGTAATAATCGTAATAAGACACGAAATATTCCACGCTGTTTTCAGGGAAAAATTCTTTCATTTCTCCGTATAATTGCGCAGCCAGCGTTTTATTGGGAGCCATAATCATGGCAGGGCGTTGGGTTTGCGCGATGACATTGGCAATAGTGAATGTTTTACCTGAACCTGTTACGCCTAATAAGGTTTGATGAAGTTCGCCATCATTAAGTCCCGTAATAAGCTTTGCAATCGCTTCAGGTTGATCGCCCGCAGGTTGAAACGGGCTGTGCAGTTTGAAGGGTTTGTGTTTATCAGTGGGCATGACGGGCAGCTATAGTTTCGGCTCAGTATTAGCCTTACGCCGCTGTTCAAGCAAGGCAAAATCTTTTACTTTTTTCTCACCCAGATATGACCACGCATAGCCTTGTTGAATCATGGTTTCGTTAATGGATACAGTATCATTACCAATATATAACCAGCCGAGAATTCGACCGTATTTCTCGGTACTGTCTGGTTTTTCAGTGTTAATACGCAGTGTGTCTGTGTCTTTTAATTTCAGCTTTAACCATTCTTTCGCTTCTAACCCCAGCTTCTTTTCGTAAGCATCTTTGGTGCGACTTTCTGGCGTATCTATTCCAGCTAAACGCACCAACTTATGAATGGATACATCAAAGCCCAAATCAATATCCACTTCAATGGTATCGCCGTCGACTACTTTATATAAGCGGGATATTTTATATTCGTACATAACAGCTCCTATTTAGTAGCAGGCGCGGCGGTTTGATTTTTCAAACTGCCTTTTACTTCAGGCGGCATATAATTTTCATCATGTTTGGCTAATACTTCTTCGGCAATAAATACCCCACGGGTATCTAATTTACCATGAGCAACAATGCCCTGCCCTTCGCGGAATAAATCAGGCAATATGCCTGTGTATTCAACAGTGACTTCTTTGCTAAAGTCGGTTAATTTGAAACGTACCATCATGCCATCATTGGGACGTTCGACTGAGCCTTTAATGACCATGCCGCCTAAACGAAACAGAGTATCTTTAGGAGCTTTACCGTCTATGACATCGGTGGTGGAAAAAAAGTACATTAAATTTTCATTAAATGATTTAAGCGCAAACCCAGTGGCTAAACTTGCACCGATGACCATTAAGCCAATGAGCATTAAGCGTTGTTTTCTAGCAGGTTTCATTGTTTTGACCGTTGTTGTTTGAGAGCTAAAGAACGTAAAAATTGTTTGCGTTGCCAGATAGGAATGATGATATTAGCAAGCAATACGATCAGCGTTAAACCATAAGAAGTCCAGACATAAAAGGCATAACCGCCCATTGCAAAAAATTCAGATAAAGTCATTATTGTTTCTCCGCTAACATATTTTTCACCCATTGCGCATTGCGCTCACGCTGTAATAATTCCACTCGCGCTCGTTGTAACATGGCGATGACATAATAAATTTTAAAGGACAGTGCCATTAATAATAGCGGCACGAGCATCGTGACATGAATCGACGGTTTATCCATTTTGGTGACCGTTGGTCCTTGATGCAGCGTATTCCACCATTCTACCGAATAATGAATAATGGGAATATTGACCACACCCACTAAGGCTAAAATGGCAATCGCTTTAGAGGCAACACGCTTATCATCTATCGCACCATACAAGCCAATCACGCCTAAATATAAAAATAATAAAATCAGTTCAGACGTGAGTCGTGCATCCCATACCCACCACGTTCCCCACATCGGTTTACCCCATAATGA
>DFWO01000016.1:0-3120 GCA_002380945.1 Methylococcaceae bacterium UBA4132
TGAGATTTTGAACACGTTCTTAGTTTGTCAAAAGCTGCCATGACGCTAGGCTTCATGTCGTTTTTAAGGTGGTAATGAGTTTGATATTCTGAGTGGCGAGAGCTCAGTGGGTTTTTGTGAGATATAGCCTCGGTCGCCAAATAACTTACCGATTAACTGCTGAGCCAGATAAGACAAGGTGGACGGACACGATCATCGACATTACCGCGCGTCAGACAAAAAGACAAAATGTCACCACAGTCATTGACGGTNNATACATCGCCAATGTACAATGGGCTGCCGTTGGGCGGCTGCTTTCTCTTATCATTATTTGCCAACTTTCTTTGGCTTCGGTGCGTTCAAAATACATAGCCTACACCCTCTGTCAATGCGTAACTTCTAAACTGGTATTTACCTTCAGATAATGAAGCCTATCATTCACCAATAGACCTATTACCTTCAGTCTCTTTCCAACAGTCGCCGCCTTTATACACTGTCCAAGGTTAAAAATATTCTTCAACGGATTATTAATGGTTTCGATGCTGCTGCGTTTTCTGAGGATTAGTTTGTCAAAAGCCGCCATGACGCTGGGTTTCATGTTTTTTTAAGGTAGTAATCAACTCGACATCCTGAGTAGCAAGTAACTGGGTGAGTTTTTGTGAGATATACCATCGATCGCCAAATAGTTTGCCAATCAACATGTTAGCCAAATACGATACCAAGACACAATCATCGCCATTGCCGCGTGTTAGACAAAAGGACAAGATGTCACCACAATCATTAACGGTAAAATGCAACTTGAAACCATAAAACCAACCCGTTGACGATTTACTTCGTCTTGCCTGTTCAGCAAAGGTTTTATGACGGGGAATGCGGATATTTTCACACACGAGCCGCCCATACACTACCAGGTACTGGACATAAAACTACTTGAAGGTTTGATAAACACTCATTGGGTAGCAAACTACGAGAGTCATATCTTACTTTTACATAAGCATTTGCTTTTGTTACACCTTTTATCAACCTTTTGTAAACGGGTTCGATGCCATTCTGGCAGATATTGTGTACAAAAATCATCAGCATCATAGAATAGTTGATGTGAAATCATGTTAGGTAGCCTTTTGGAAAGAATTTGGGGGTGAATAATTTCTATTCTTTCAGCTTTTTAAAAAGGTTGCTTCTTTATGTCGAACTCAGGCTAGTTTACTGTATTGTTTGAGATAAAATTCCTTGGAATCATTATGATTTTAGGTTCGATATGGTCGCCAGTTCAGTGCCATTTCAGTATGGATACTGAAATACAGTCACAGGAATGTGAATAAGTACGCCATCCCCTGTTCTGGATTGCCATAATGACTGAAACACTCAGTTTCTTATATCGAACTCAGGTTAAAGTAGAGTTTGTATTGATACTCATGCTAAGTCGCAGGCTTGCCCCATTACCAATCATGTATTGAACAGTATACCAGCCAGTATTCACAAACCAACCCATCTTGCCTAGTGAATGCTCTTATACATCGTAATCGTACATTTAAAGCTAAGCAGCAAGACTAGCAACAACGCGCATTTGTTTATATTTCTGCCGCCTTACAGCTATGAGTTTAACCTTATCGAACTACTCTGGCGTAAGGTTAAATATCAATGGCTAACATTAGATGCCAATCAAAGCTTCAGCCATCTGAAAAATCAGATACTTGATATTTTAAAATGTACTGATAAAAAATCTCACATAATTTTTACATAATTACTTATAGGGCTGTCAACTTCAAATATTTCTGATACAACGTTTCTTGTTCTTCCACATGATCTGGGTCTTTAGTGATGCAATCGACAGGACAGACTTCGATACATTGCGGTGTGCCGTGATGACCGACACATTCGGTACATAATTCGGGATCAATGATATAAATATCTTCACCTTGGCTAATTGCACCATTGGGGCATTCTGGCTCACACACATCACAGTTGATGCACTCTTCATGAATAATTAATGACATGGGGTCTCCTAAAAAGGGTTAATAAATGGGATTTATTGTCCACGAAAAGCACGAAACTCACGAAAATACTGTACAGGCGAGGCAGCCAAACAAAAAATTTTCGGGCTTTTGGTGTTTTTCGTGAATAGAAATTATTGAATCGAACGAAACCAGCCTAAACTATCGGCAGTCGTTCCAATGGGTTTATATTCCGCACCTAGCCAACCTGTATAACTTGATTGTTCAATCACTTTAAACAGTTCTGAAAAATCAATCTGCCCTGTACTAGGTTGCCCACGATTAGGGCAATCGGCAAATTGAATATGCCCGATTTTATTCGCGTATTGCTGAATAAACTGGGCAGGATTTTCGCCCATGCGGCTAGCATGATAAATATCGTACTGCATAAATAAATTGGAATGTTTGAGTTCGTTTAATACTGCCAGCATTTGTTCGCCGCTGTGAATAATAAACTGCGGCATATCGTGAGTGTTAATCGCTTCAAACACGGTTTTAATACCCAGCCGTGCAAAAGTATTCGAGGCAAGTAATAAGTTATCTTTGAAGGTTTGCAAATACTCCGCTTGACGGCTGTTATCAAAACACCGCCCCGCTAGTATATTAATGGCCTCGGGCTTTAAAAAACGCGCATAGCTTACGGCTTGCATGAGCGCGTGGCGGAATTGCTCACACTTTTCAGGCACACACGCCAAGCCTTCGCCGCCCTGCATTAAATCATCGGCAGCCACATTAAACAGCACCAGTTTTAACCCCGTCTCTTGCAACACTTGGTCTACAATTGTGGGCGGCAAACTGTACGGAAACTGGATTTCCACCGCCTTAAATCCGTGTTGTTGTGCGGCATAAAAACGGTCGATAAGCTCTAGTTCAGTAAACAGCAGACTTAAATTAGCAGTAAATTTCAACATTCTTTTTTATCGTATAATTTAATCAACGTGGCAGGGTCTTGTTCTAAATAGCCATGACTACCATGCAACTGCATGATTTGCGCGGCTAAGCCTGACATCGGAATCGCTGTACCTAAATTCGCCGCTAAATCTCCCGCCATCGTTAAATCTTTTAACAAAGTTTTCACCCGCCATTTCACAGGTTCAAAGGTTGCCGTTGCCATTTCAGGTGCAACAATTTGTAACGGTTTAGAATC
>DFWO01000016.1:3406-18111 GCA_002380945.1 Methylococcaceae bacterium UBA4132
GCAATCACCAACACATTACAGCTCACAATCATTTGATTACAGATTTTTGTCACCTGCCCTGCCCCGACTTCGCCCATGTGCGTAAGTTGCGCATATAACGGAGCTAATACTTCTCGTGCTATAGCAATATGTTCAGCGTGTCCGCCTGCCATAATCGCTAACGTGCCTTGCTGTGCGCCAGCAACGCCACCCGAAACAGGCGCGTCTACCCAGCCCATACCGTATTCAGCTAATAATGCAGCTAGCTCGCGTGTTATATCGGGGCGAATACTGGATAAATCAATGACCAATTTATTAGCGGTAGCGGATGGTGCAATTTGCTCACGCACTACTTGCTCTACGACGGAAGTATCAGCAAGGCATAATAAAATGACATCGGCGGCTTGTAATACATCGGCAATAGTCGGTGATGCAATTGCCCCAGCCTCAATAACCGTTGTTAATTTTTCAACGCTACGATTCCAAACATTAACGCTAAAACCTGCGTCCAATAAACGCAACGTTAACGGCTGCCCCATTAAACCAATACCAATAAAACCTAGGGTGTGTTTTTGCTTTGACATGATGATAAATTTTCGTGGAGTGGACAAGCGTCTTTTTACTTGCTCACCGATGTTGATAGTTATTAGGTTTAGACAGTGAGGCAACGAGCAACTTTACCGCCTTAATAATTGATTAATCCAGTGCGTTTTTCAATATATCGCGTATATCACGCCGAGCAAACGTCTCGAAACCTACGTTTTCAAGCTCAGTTCTCATAGCTTCGTTATCAATTAATTGTCGGCAATCATTCACTAACGTTTCCATCGTAGACAGTTTTATAGCTGATTTCATATCCTCTTCCACAATGGTTTTCTCATCTAAAATGGATACGACCGCTTTTTTGTTGGCTAATAGATAAGACACTCTGACTATCTCAAATTGTTGGCACATTTGAAATAACGTAGCATTCAGAATAATTTTTGCGCGAGCAATAAGAGAGTCTCTCGATTCACCGTAAAACCCGCACGCAAAGACCACCGATAGACCCGCATTTGCAAGTAGATCAAACGCCTTAAGACGGTTTTCTGCTGGCATTCCATAAATAAGCACATCAATATCTTGCGGGACTGGCTTAGCAAGCCTGGTCAAAATGGGTGCATATCCAATAGGAACAAATTTAATGTTGCGTGTATTTTCAATACTTGCCCATGATTCTAAATTTTCTTGCTTATAGTCCCAAATTTCAAAATTTTTGGCATAAAAGTGCATCTCATCGCGAATATAATCGCCTGTTATTCCCCTCATCTGCTCTACATTATAAATAATAGTGTCCTCAGGAAAATGACTCATAAAATCAATAGGCAGAACTTGAGCCCCAAAAATTATATTTCTACAGCCCAGCTCATAACTATTAACAGCAATTACTAACCTCGTACCCTAGTTGTTCAAGCCCCCACTTAAATGTCTCAATAAGTTCGTTACAACCCACTAGCTGGTGACGATGAGGTGGCACGACCTGCATTAAATGAAATTTTTTCATATCTACCTTTCATAGTTCCCACACTTCCGCGTGGCATTTATCTGGATAACGAATGATGTGACGCTGGAACGCCAACAGTGAAGATTTTCATATCATAACGTAGGAACGATGTGTACCGCGCCATTATTAAACTATTTAATAATCAACGCTCGCCCTTTGCCTAAATCAAGTTCTAATGAGCAAGGCTCTTTGCCACAAAAGCTATCGTTATAATTAAATTGTCGTTGTGACTGACTTCCTTCGCTAGAAAAACTCACCGCAATACTTTTATAGTTACGTCCATGATCATTGGCATCAAAATAATTATTTAGATTGTCCGCTAATGCCTTTGCCGCTTTGTCATAAACAACACCCATTTGAGACTTACCCTTGCTGATTAATTGTTCAGAAATAGCCTGTTTTAATTGTTCAAGCAGAGCTTTACTATTAGGTGCAAACAAAAATTCTTGCTGACTTTCTCGCACTGTGGAAAATTCAAACGCGACAGGCGTAGATAAATACAACGTCGGAACATGAACGAAGATAACGCCATTTTTGACATAATGCGTTAATTCAGCGAGTTTAACGTAATACTTGTAATGGGCAACCAATGACAGTTTTACACTGGTATCACCAACAGGCAATCCCATCACATAGTTATATTTTTCTGTACTAAATTCTTCATTGCTGATTAATTGAGCAACCACATATTCATCAGACCCTTTCAGTTCAATAAACTGACTAAAATTCTTATTCACTTCCTGAGTATTCACCAGTGATACTTTGCCCGTAACAATCAGCCAACCTAAAGTGATTATGATAAGAATTATTGTGGCTAGAAAGATTAGTTTTGATAACACGGTTTATCCCAATGAGTCGTAGGCTAGGATTATATAAGTAATCGTGGCAACTTTAACAGGATGGCTGCGTTTTTTGTAGACGTGGATGAGGCAAGGAAAAAACGATTGAATTATTTACCGACAAGATTCATAGTTCCCATCGCTCCTGCGTGGGAACTCATCCTGCAACGCTCCAGCGTCTTCTTCACCACTAAGCACAAAACCAGATGGTTAGAAGTCGCTACACCATCACCAAAACCGATAAATCACATTTCATCATGCGAACTTGGACGAGTTGATATATAGACACTTGGTGAAGACGCTGGAGCGTCTTTAGCTGCATTCCAACGCTGGAGCGTTGGAACGATATATAATGCACCATTCAGGAGGTCAGGCTTTGCCTGATCTCCAAATAAATACCATAACCTCTCACTTAAAACCCCATGCTAAATTTTAAAAATATCGCCCTGCGCCGTGGTGCGCGGGTTTTGTTTGCTAATTCTTCTTTTACGATACACAAAGGTCAAAAAGTTGGTTTTACGGGCGCGAATGGCGCGGGTAAATCCAGCTTTTTCGCGCTGGTTAAAAACGAACTGCATTTGGATGAAGGCGAATTTACTCTGCCGCCTAATCTGGCGATTGCTCATGTCTCGCAAGAAATGCCTGCAACTAGCCGCGCTGCGATTGATTATATTATTGATGGCGATACCGAGCTTCGACGTTTACAACAGCAATTGCTAGAAGCCGAACAAGCGGATGATGGTTTAAAACAGGCGGAACTTCATGCCGCATTGGATATTATCGGCGGTTATACCGCGCAAACTCGCGCCGCTCGACTCATGAATGGCTTAGGGTTTAATGATAACCAACAACAAAATCCCGTCAGTTCGTTTTCAGGCGGTTGGCGGATGCGGCTGAATTTGGCGCAAGCGTTGATGTGTCGTTCCGATGTGTTGCTATTGGACGAACCAACCAACCATTTAGATTTAGATGCGGTGATTTGGCTGCAAGATTGGCTGTGTAAATATGAAGGCACGTTGTTATTGGTGTCGCATGATAGAGATTTTCTCGACACGATTACCGATCACATCGTGCATATTGAACAAGGCAAAGCGGAGATTTATACGGGCAATTATTCTGCCTTTGAACGTATGAGAGCGGAAAAACTCGCGCAACAACAATCTGCATACCTTAAGCAACAGCGAGAAATTGTTCATATTCAAAGTTTTATCAACCGCTTCAAAGCCCAAGCCACCAAAGCACGGCAAGCACAAAGCCGTATTAAAGCCTTGGAACGTATGGAATTGATAGCCTTGGCGCATATCGATTCGCCGTTTGATTTTAGTTTTCCACCGCCGTTAAAAATGCCCAATCCGTTGTTGACCTTGGATAAAGTCGATATTGGCTACGGCGATAAGTGCATCATTAAACAAAGTAGTTTAACCATTGCCGCTGGCGATAGAATCGGTTTATTAGGACCAAACGGCGCGGGTAAATCGAGTTTAATTAAAGTGTTAGCGGGTGATATGCTGCCATTGACTGGAACGCGGCGCGAAGCTGAAGGTTTAAAAATCGGTTATTTTGCTCAGCATCAATTGGAGCAATTACACCTTGATGAAAGTCCGTTATGGCACGTTCAACAACTCGATAAAACCGCCACGGAAAAAGACTTACGCAATTTTTTAGGCGGGTTTGATTTTCGCGGCGACAAAGTGTTGGAAGAAGTTAAACCGTTTTCAGGCGGCGAAAAAGCCCGTTTGGTGTTGGCGTTGCTGGTGTATCAAAATCCCAATTTATTATTATTGGACGAACCAACCAATCATTTAGATTTAGAAATGCGTCATGCACTAAGCGTGGCGTTGCAAGATTTTCAAGGCGCGATGGTGGTGGTATCGCATGATAGGCATTTATTACGCTCCGTGACTGACCAATTATTATTAGTCTCGCATGGCAAAGTGCAACCGTTTGATGGTGATTTAGACGATTATCGGCTGTGGCTTGCTGAACAGAAAAAAGCCGAAGAAAAACCCGTTGAAACAGTTGATACAACGGTATCACGCAAAGACCAACGCAAACTGGATGCTGAAAATCGCCGTAAATATAAGCCACTGTATGACGCACTGAAAAAAGCCGAAGATGAGGTGGAAAAATATCACACTGAGCAAAAGCAATTGGAACAACAATTGGCTGATACGGCTATTTATGAAGACAGCGAAAAAGCCCGTTTAAGACAGGTGCTAGATAGAAAAATTCAAGTAGATAAACTGTTGGAAGATGCCGAATTGGCGTGGATGGATGCGGAAGAACAGGTGGCGGGGATAGCAGATTAAATTTATAGCCGATGTTCACAAGAAGCACGAAAAACTAATGACTTTTTTCGTGCTTTTCGTGCTTTTCGTGTCTTTCGTGGACAATGACATTAGCAATCGTTTTATCTGCTACTAACGCAGTACACATCCCTGCCTCTACCGCTAAGTCTCGACACTGCCAAATACGCGCAGCATCACATTCAGCGGGAACGCTCAAAAACGTCTGTGGATTTTCTGGATTTAGTACGCAATGCTTTAAACCTAAGGCAATACCCAAACCTGTTGCCTTAACAAAGGCTTCTTTGCGTGTCCAAAACTGGTAAAATTGGCGGTTTTGTTCTGCTTCGGGCAGTTGATGCCAATAAGTAGCCTCTTCAACACCAAAGCATTTTTGTACGAAAGCGGCTAAATTATTGCGCGGTTTACATTGTTCAATATCAACACCCAACTGACAATTTTGCGCTACTGCGATTAGTAAAGAATCGCCTGTGTGGGATAAATTAAACGCTAATTCAGGGTAATCGACTAGATAGGGTTTACCTTGCGCGGCATTTTGAATGCGTATGCTTTCAGGCGAAACACTCAGATACTCCGCGAGTATATGTCTCAAACGACCATGTGCGGCGACATAACGCTGTTGTAGTTGGAGCGTTTTAAATTTTTCCGCACGCATCTTTTCATGGCTATCGAGAACGCGCCAGTCTTGTAAATATTGGGCATGGTCTGTTGTTAATGAATCATGCCACACATCAATCGTCAACAGTGCCTTATCCTTCCTGACCATCCACTCTTGCCGTGGTCAACATAGGCGCGTACACAAACACGAATAACGCAAACGCGGCTAGCCAAGATAGCGTGGCGGCATAGACTAAGTCGTTATACCAAGCGGGTAATGCCATCGGTAATAACACGCGGAAGACAGCGGCTAAATTCAATAACACAAACGCCAATGCAATCGCATTAGAGGCTTTTAGTATGCGTCCCGTATGTCCGAGAGAAACTCGCGCCATCATGCCTAAGGTCAATATACCGATACCACCCAACGTAAATGCGTGTAATGCTAATGAAGTCGATACCACTGTGTATGCCGATAATACGGTGAACAGAAAACCTAAAATAAGCCAGCCGTAACCAACATATAACACCCATAACAATGGGACATACCAGATTTTGCGATTATACCAACCTGCAACTCTGGCGATATTGATAACACCTGCGGCTAATGCTGCTATCGCTAATATTGTGCCTGAGATACCAAACAGCTGTAAGGTAAATACTAACGCGGCAGAGCCAATGGCTAATTGGTCTAACAACTGATTTTTAATAATTAACACGCCTGTTAAGCCACGTTCGGTAAAAAAGGGAAATACCCGTCCTGCAATCACCAGTATCAACAGAATAATAGTCGCAACCACCAGTTGCAGACCTGTCGCCGCACTGTTTTCCATTAGCCCCAGTTTTTCAGCATGAATCAAACCGTTACCCAGTGTTAATAGCAATAAAATACCGATAAAAATCAGGTTACGGTAATTTTTCGCTTTCATAATCGGCTGAATGACTTGATAGGCGAGTACCGGTAAAAACGCAAAATCCACCAAGGCAATCAACGCATCAGGCAGTAAACCTGAGTAAAACGGCACAAGTCGTCCATATAGCCACAATAAACACAGTCCTGCCAGTTTATCGCCTGTTGCGGTGGGTTGACCTGTCCAGTTTTTCACTGCCGTTAATAAAAATCCTGCCATGACTGCAACGGAATATCCCAATAACATCTCATGAGCGTGCCATTCATTAGGGGCAAAATAGTTACTCAAACTGAGCGAGCCTTTAAACATCGCATTCCATAACATAATCAGTAGCAATGCGGACACGCCAGCTAAGGCGAAAAAGGCTCTAAAGCCTAAATTAAACAGTGGGGTAGCAAAGATTTTTTGTGTTTTCATGGGAGTTCTAGCCAATCTAGTTCAGCAGTCGAGAAGCCCGCAATTATACGCATTTCTCTATTAAAAGGGCCTTTTGGCTTGCCGCCAATGTAGTATTGTTTAATTAGCTGTTGATATTTCGCTTCAATGTCATCAACGCCTTGTTGCTGACAAACGTACTTAAACCAATACGAACCACGTTCTACATGACCGACTTCATCAGTCAGTATACGGGTTAATAATTTAACACTGGTTACATCCCCCATGCTGTTAAATTTTTCAATAATAGCAGGCGTAACATCTAAACCTCGTGCTTCCATACAGCGTGGCACCATTGCCAAACGCGCTAGTAAATCATGTGCCGTGTCTTTGGCATGATCCCATAAACCACCGTGTGCAGGTAAATCACCATAATCAACATCCATAGCCTGTAAATGCGCTCTGATTAATTCAAAATGCTGCGCCTCTTCATCAGCAACGCGTAACCAATTCTGATAAAATTGCTGAGGCATTCCTCGAAAACGATAAATAATATCCCACGCTAAATAGATAGCGACAAATTCAACGTGGGCAATCGCATGAAAAAAAGCCGCTTTGCCTTCGGGACTGGTCACTTTACGTTTAGGCATATCACGCGGTGCGAGTAACACGGGCTTATCGGGAAATCGTACTTCAGCAATCGCTAGCACAGGCACATCGTCGCTAAAACTAAGTTCATCATTGACTAAGCGTTGCCACGCTAAATGCGTTAATGCCAATTTTTCATCGATAGCGGTGTTATGCAAACAAGTGGCTGCACAAACAAATAGATTTTTCATTACAGGTTCACAAGCATGAGTAAAGTTTTAGATTTTTTAGGTTTATTGTTTTATTGCGCATTAATTTACTGGTTATCAGATCAAGAAACATTACCAACCCCACATTTATTTGACAGTGAAGACAAATTGATTCACTTCGGCGCGTATTTTGTCATGGGGCTATTGGCATGGCGTAGTTTTAGACATTTAATCAGTTCGTCTATTATACTGACCTTACTCAGTATCGTTTTTTGCAGTTTATATGGTGCGTTCGATGAATGGCATCAATCATTTGTAATGGGGCGTTTTTCTGACGCGCTTGATTGGCTAGCGGATACTAGCGGTGCGATTGCGGGCGTTTTTTTACTGCATAAACTACGAAAACACCAATAACTCCAGTAAAATGTTACTCTGTTACCCTTTTCATTATTATTGTCATGTCTAAAAATATTCGTATTGAACGTTGGAGCGGTGCGGCTCTTGAGCAATATATTCCAGACCTTGCTCGCCTTAGAATTGAAGTATTTCGTGATTTTCCTTATCTATACGATGGCGATTATGACTATGAAAAAAAATATTTGCAAACCCATATCGACTGCCCTGAAAGCGTTATCGTATTAGCGTTTGATGGCAATAAAGTGGTTGGTGCATCAACGGCTATGCCCATGCGTCATGAAACTGGCGAGATGAAACAGCCGTTTTTAGAACACGGCTATAACCTTGATGATGTGTTTTATTGCAGTGAATCCGTATTGGATAAAAATTATCGCGGCTTAGGTTTAGGGGTTAAGTTTTTTGAACAACGCGAAGCACACGCCGCTGATTTAGGTGGTTTTAAATATATTACCTTTTGTTGTGTAGAACGCCCTATCGATCATCCACGCCGTCCTGCTGATTATGTGCCATTAGATGCGTTTTGGACTAAACGCGGCTATGTAAAGCACCCTGAACTGAAAACCAGCTACAGTTGGCGAGACCTTGATGATACGGAAGAGACTCCTAAACCCATGACTTTTTGGCTTAAACATGAACGTTAATATTGCCTCTGCGCAATACAATATTAGTTTTTTGACAACGTGGCAGGATTACGAAGATAAAGTCGCTATTTGGGTCGAAGAAGCGGCTCAACAAGATGCTAAGATTTTGCTGTTTCCTGAATATGCCAGTATGGAATTGGCTTCGTTGTTTAGTATGGATATTTATTCTTCGTTAAGCAAGCAACTGGAAGCTATGCAAACCCTGCATAATGATTATGTAGCGTTGTATCAATCGTTAGCTGAACAATACCAATGTTATATTCAGGCGGGTACATTTCCTGTGCGTATTGACTCTGGTGCGTATCGTAACCGTGCGTATTTGTTTATGCCCGATGGTAGTGTGGATTATCAAGATAAATTAATGATGACGCGTTTTGAAAACGAACAATGGTTTATTGAAAGCGGCACGGAAATTAAAACGTTTGATACTGAGTACGGTAGAATCGGTATTAATGTCTGTTATGACAGTGAGTTTCCATTGTTAGCAAGACAACAAGTGGAAGCAGGTTGTGTGTTGATTTTAGTCCCTAGCTGCACCGATACCGTCGCAGGTTATCATCGGGTTAAAATTGGTTGTCAGGCAAGAGCCTTAGAAAATCAGTGTTATGTGGTGCAGTCAGCCCTAGTGGGCGATGCGGTATGGTCAGAAGCTGTGGATGTTAATGTCGGTGCGTCTGCTATTTATACGCCTGTTGATCGCGGTTTTCCTGATAATGGTATTCTTAATGTTGGCACGTTCAATGCCGTACAGTGGGTGATTGCGGAAATTTGTTTGGCTGATGTTGAAACTGTCAGGCAGCAAGGGCAAGTATTTAATTATCGAGACTGGCCGTTACAAACACGCTTTCGTTAAGAAAGCTATGCAAACGATGACTATGCCTACCTAGCATAGTCATTCGTTGCTAGCGTTCTTGTTCAATGTACATTCCTTTAGTTAAAGATGGCTTCAAACGAATAGCCATGTGACTTAAGGATTTCTTTTAATTGTTTTAATGCGTCCATCTGAATTTGTCGAACTCGCTCACGCGTCACGCCTAATTCTTGCGCAACTTGTTCTAACGTGGCATCTTCATAACCGCATAAGCCATAACGACGGCAAATCACTTCACGTTGTTTTTCAGGCAGTTCAAACACCCAACCAGTAATATTTTGTTTAATGCCGTTTTCCTGCACACGCTCTTCATGCGATAAAATTGCGTCATCGGTGAGCGAATCCAGTAATGGCTTATCAAAATCTTTGCCTCCAGGTATATCAACTGAAGTCACTCGCTCATTGAGCTTAAGCATTTTTTCGACTTTACTGACAGGCTTATCGAGATACTCAGCAATCTCTTGCGCACTAGGCTCATGATCTAGTGTGTTTGTTAAATGACGTTGGGCTTTCAAGTAAGTATTCATTTCCTTAACAATATGTATCGGTAAACGAATAGTACGCGTTTGATTCATTAAAGCGCGTTCGATAGTTTGACGTATCCACCATGTCGCATAAGTTGAAAAACGAAAGCCTTTGTCGGGATCAAATTTTTCCACCGCACGGATTAAACCCAAATTGCCTTCTTCGATTAAATCCAACAGCGGTAAACCTCTGTTTAAATAACGACGGGCAATCTTTACCACGAGGCGTAAATTGCTTTCAATCATGACTTTGCGAGCGGCAGCATCACCTTGCAAAGCTTTTTTGCCATAATGTTTTTCTTGTTCGGCAGTTAATAATTGCGACCGACATAGCTCATTGAGATACACGCGTGTGGCATCAAAATCAGCACTGTTGCGTGACTTAACAATAGCAATATCGTCATTATCATCATTGTTATCAATAGGATTATAACTGTCACCACTCAGCTTTTCGATAATCGCAGAGGCAACATCAAATTCTCCGTCGAAAGACAAATCATCATCTAGTGTCATGACGATTTCATCATCTGACGGTTCAATTAATTCTTCAATCATAATTAACTCCTTAGTTAATTCGTCTTAAGTCGAAGTGGTGTCATCATTGTTTGGTATTACCATTTCTTATTAATACAATGATTTGAAATTTTTTCGACTTATTAGCTTTCTATAACTCGCAGACAAACTATAATTGGTCTGAGATGTTTGTTGTTCTGTAAGGGGTTCACCATAAACTGTATCCATACCGTCTTACTGTTTACTAGCAACTTTAGTTTTAGCCGTTATGCTTGTGTTTTGCTCACAAGCTAGAAAACTTAGTTGATAGTTAAAAGACTATCCTTAGGATTTACTTTAACATCTTTTTATTATCAATTGAAATAATTGATTTTTTTTTATTTAAAGACCTGAATTTTGTTCAAAAAATACGGTACAAAAAAATAAGTGATAGCGGGCTTTAATGCTTGAATTACTTGAAAATTTGCCGAAGATAATGAATTTTGCCAACAAATAACGGAAGTGACTGTTAATCAGTGCATTACGGCTTTTTGAGCGCAGATGTGTCGTTCATTCAGCTAAATAGGCAACGTGTGCCAACTTACCGAAAAAAACAAACGAGCGATTGATTTTTAAGAAAAAGATGTGGTTTATTTTTTCAACAAGGTTTTTTTAGCCAAATTTATTTTTGCCGCTAAATAATCTGAACCGCCACGGTCTGGGTGATTTTTTTGAATTAACTTGCGATGAGCTTCAACAATGTCTGCTTTAGACGCGCCAGCCTTTAAACCTAACACCTCATAAGCCTCTTCCACAGTCATTTTTCCTTTGCTATTAGAGCCGCTGTGTTGCTCTGAGTGACCGTGTTTGCCTGTTATAAAGGCTAACCATTCTGATAAATAACGCGGTATTACCTTGGTAAACAACGCCCGCAAGCCAAAAAATATCACGAGCATTAACACTAAAGTGAAATAAAAACGAATCAAGTGATACTCCAAAACAGGGTAATAGGACTGAAAGACAATAATAGCTTAGAATAGTCCAGTTCACGATAACTGTTCGATAACATACCCATGCAAAACGCCCACATTCCGCTACTGGGTTTTGTTGCCGCTAGTGGCACTGGCAAAACCACCTTATTGACTAAGCTCATTCCGCTATTAAAAAAGCACGGGTTACGCATCGGTTTAATTAAACACAGTCATCATAATTTCGACATTGACCATCAAGGTAAAGACAGTTATCGCTTACGCGAGGCGGGCGCATCACCCGTCATGCTGGTATCACCTTATCGCCGCGCCATCATAACTGAATTAACCAGCGCACAAGAACCGTGTTTAAACGAACAGTTAACACTATTTGACCAATCTGAACTGGATTTAGTCTTGATAGAGGGTTTTAAAGCCGAAGCCTACCCTAAAATTGAAGTTCACAGAGCTGCACTCAAGCATCCATTGTTATATCCAGATGATCCCCATATTATTGCTATAGCGACTGACACACCTTTGCAAATACCCGATTATCTAACACAGCTCGACCTTAACCATCCCCAACATATCGCTGATTTTATTTTGACACTGTTATGATTGATTCTTGTAGCCTAGAAAAAAGCCCCATGCTCACCGTTGATGCCGCTGTTAATCACATTCAAGCGGCGATACGCCCCATTAACGATTCTGAACTTGTCGCGCTAGAAAACGCATTAGGACGCGTATTAGCCGAATCGGTTTATTCACACATCAACCTCCCGCATGAACGTAATTCAGCAATGGACGGCTATGCGTTTTCCAGTCATGACGTGCTAAACGGACAACCTTTCACATTAGCATTAGTCGGCACATCGTGGGCAGGTAAACCGTTTCAAGGTCAACTGCAATGCGGGCAATGTGTACGCATTTTTACAGGTGCAGTGTTGCCTGAACAGACAGACAGCGTGATTATGCAAGAGCATATTCAGCGTAAAGCTGATCATATACATTTCCCCGCTAATACTAAAATACAGCAAAATGTCAGAGCCGTCGGCGAAGATGTACCACAAGGCAGCTTATTATGTGTTCAAGGTAAAAAATTAACGGCTGTAGATTTGGCATTATTAGCATCGGCTGGCATCAATACAGTCAATGTGCTACGCGCTATTAATATCGCCATTTTTTCCACTGGTGATGAATTAGCCGCCGTAGGGCATCCACTGAAGACAGGGCAAATTTACGACAGCAATCGTTATCTACTCACGGGCTTGCTCAATGACCCTTGCTATAACGTCACCGATTTAGGCGTGATTGCCGATAACAAACCAGCTCTCACTGACGCATTCACCACCGCCGCAAAAAATCACGATGTTATTATTAGCACAGGCGGCGCGTCCGTTGGTGATGCTGATTATGTCAAAGAAGTATTAACGGAGTGTGGGCAAATCAACTTCTGGAAACTCGCCATAAAACCAGGTAAGCCGTTAACATTTGGCACGATTGGCGCGTGTTATTTTTTTGGTTTGCCAGGTAATCCCGTCTCCGCACAGGTTACCTTTCAAAAAATCGTTGCCCCTGCACTGCAACAACTGACAGGCGCGGCGATGACTCAGTCATTACAACTCACGGCAATCTGTACCAGTTTGCTGAAAAAATCCGCAGGTCGCCAAGAATTCCAACGTGGCATACTCACCCAAAACGAGCATGGCAAATTCTTTGTCAGCAGCGCAGGGCAACAAGGCTCAAACATACTCAGCGCGTTAAGTTTAGCGAATTGTTACATCATCTTACCTAGCGAATGCCAAGGCGTAGAAGTCGGTGATAAAGTGCTAGTTGAACCGTTTAGTGTAGCCATTTAAGCAAAAAATGGAGTTCAACTCGCTGTTTAGCCAGTGGAGACTTTAATTGTGTTAGTCCTAAAAAATAGAGAGTGCTAAACAAGTAATGTTCAGTAATGTTAGTCGTATTCAATTTATGGATAATGGATGTATTTGAGACTAGGCATAAACAATGAAGGAATTGATTTGTCCTAACTGTGGTTCAAGCGATTGCAAGAAAAAAGGTCATATTTAAAATGGCAAACAAAACCATCGGCGTAAAAAAGTCCGTCTAACAACGTTTTTAGTATCAAGATTGGGCATTTAAGGCTAATTCGGTGCAGAAAAACATCACGGAGGTGTTTCAGGGTAAAAGTAAGCCATTCAAGCCCTTGCCGAGTAGTTAGACTATTCCGACATCATCTATCAAGAAGTCCGTTACACAGGCAAAACCGCTTTCCAAACCGATGTAAAAGCCTACGGCGGTTATCGCTTCAATTTCTGAACACATTAGGCGTGCCATTGATACTTATCAAAGCTTCAGTCACCTGAAAAATTAGGTACTTGATATTTTGAGATGTACTAATGGAAAATTCCGCATGACTTTTGCATGATTACTTAATAACTGTCAGAATCATCTTCAGCATCGGGAGAGTATTTGATAATTAGCTAAATTATTCGTTATATAATTCCCGTTTTCTGCATTAAGAATATCAACAATTTTTCACGGTATACCAGCACAAAAAAAAGCTCCCGTTATTTTCATAACGAGAGCTTTAAAATCCCTTAATTGATAACCGTAGTTATCAACTAACTATTCATTAAATGAATGATGGGATTAATGGAGCGTCAACAGTAATCATTTGACGGTTGCCAGCTTCATCATAGAAGAACAACAAACCAGCAAAACGGCTGTCTGGATCATAGATCAAGTCAGCTAAACGGTAAACTTCCCATGCAGCGTCAGACGCAGTTACTTGAACTGTTCTTGATTGACCTGGAGCTAGTGGGCTGTTATCGCTAACAGTCAAACCTTCTTCAGCCAATAAGTCATCTGGGTAACCAGATTCATCTTGAGAAACTGCTGGATCCATGAAACGTACGCCAGCTGTGTTGAATTCGCCTAAACGAACCGCTGAATCACCATTGTTAGTGATAGTCAGTGTCATTTGCATAGCACGACCTGGTACACGGTATGTAGCATCGTCAACCTTAACGCTAACAGTTCTAGCAGGCATTTCGATTGATTTCATTCCACGCAACAAACCAGCTTGCAAAGGAGTTGTGATAGGGTATTTTTCGTTAGTTGAACCCATAGAGGCAGCAACGATAACTAATGTACCTACAGCAAAACCCAATGCCACTTTTTTATCAGCCGCAGTGATTAAAGCATCACCTTTGCCAGCTTCAACAGCGATAGAACGTGGAACAAACATTGGTTTACGCGCCCAGTAGAACAACCAAGCCAAACCAATAGCATACCATACAGCATGCCAGAAGTAAGTGTTATCCAAGTTATAAGTTTCCAAGTTGATAGTTTCACCAGTCAACGTAGTAATTGGGTTAACAAATGAACTCATAGAGCCAGTGATAGTTACCCATTTACCTGGACCAATGATTGGACCACC